>JAEXPB010000280.1 GCA_023438965.1 Bacillota bacterium
CAGCAGGCCGCCCAGCGGCTGGGCGATCATGTGCGCCAGCCCGATGCCGGCAGTCAGCGCGCAACCGGCGAGATAGCTGCCCAGCAGCAATTGGCCGCGGGCTTCCAGATTATCCGGATGCTCGATCGACGGAATCAGTCCGGCGGCGATCAGCTGCAGCGCGGACAGGCTGAACATCTCGCTGGCCGGATGGGCATTCAAGGAAACATAGGACTCGATCGCATGGCTCAGGGCGTCGATGCCGGTTGCCGCCGTGACGGCAGCCGGCAGGGAGATCGTCAGCTGCGGATCCAGAATCACCGTATCCGGGATCATAAACGGGCTGTAGACGCTTTTTTTCAACCGGTTGCGCGGGTTGTAGATCACACTGACCTGAGTCGCTTCGGAGCCGGTGCCGGCGGTGGTCGGCAGCGCGATGACCGGCAGGGAAGGCTGGCAGATCAGCCGGCCGTTCATCTGGTAGTCCTCGATCAACCCGCCGTTGGCCGCCAGCATGGCCGCAGCCTTGGCGGCGTCCAGGACTGATCCGCCGCCGACGGCCAGCACGGCATCACACCGGGCGG
Organism: Bacillota bacterium; assembly: GCA_023438965.1. GTDB lineage: Bacteria > Bacillota > Clostridia > Saccharofermentanales > UBA5734 > UBA8949. Next base: position 564 of record JAEXPB010000280.1, read on the forward strand.
CGGCCAGATGAGCGGCGGCGTCGTCCGCCAAAGCCAGATCCGGTTCGCTCCGGACCTTATCATACAGGACGATATCGACGCCGGCTTGCTGCAGGCTGATGAACGGCTCGCCACTGTGCAGACGGGGGCTGGCGAAGACAAAGACCCTTCGGATTTCCCGCTGGCGCAGCAAGGAGCCGACCTCGCCGGCTGATCCGTTGCCGAAAATGACTTGCCGGTTTTGGGTTAAACGCCACATATCGATCTCCTTCTCCGTTCCGCTCAAGGATTCACGGCCCAGCTGTTCAAGCCTGTTCGGCAAGCAGTTCGCGGACATAGGCGAGATCGCCGGGGATCAGCTGCCCGACGGCGGCTCGGTCGGTGTATTCAGCCGGCATGCAGATGTCGCCCTGGTAATCGATGGTTTTCAGGTAACGGATGATCCGCGGCCACGAACAAGCGCCGTCGCGCCCGGTTGTAAAGTAAGGATGGAAAGCGGCGCAGCCGGTCGCCGGATCGGTTTCCTTTTGATAATAGGCGGATTTGAGATTGACGAGCAGCAGGTATTCGCGGATGATATCCAGAGCCTGCTCGGTTTCTTCGCCGGCCAGACCGCTGTGCGCGGCATCCCAAATCGCTCCGGCATACGGGTTGTCGCAGCGTTCGAGGACATGCCGCAATTCCATTGTCGCAAAGACGCCCGGCCCGTAGTGGTTCTGGATTCCGACCCGAACCTGATACTGCTCGCACAGCGGCCGGACTGCCGCCAGCTCGCGCAGCCATTCTCGCTCGCAAGCCAGGTAGCCTTTGGCCAGATCGGCGGTAAGCATGATCCGGATCAACGGTACGCCGGCGGCCTGGCAGGCAGCGAAGGTCGCTTCATTCAGAGAGCCGGCTATGCTCATGATCCGCAGATCATGATCAGCCAGCTCCCGGGCCATTGCCGGCAGCTGCGCGAGGGCGTCGGCCGGCTGGATCTGAAAGCCCTGGCGCAGCGGGTATTCGATCCCGTCAAATCCCCAGCTGCGGACCAGTTGGGCTAACTGTGGTATGGACAGGGTCGGCCACGGTTTGGTGAAGATGGAAATTCCAGGCTGGAACATGCATGAGTACCTGTCTTTCCCGATAATACATGTAGCAATCATATTGTATAAAGTCTAGCATGGAGCAGAAAGGATGTCAAGGCGGGCCTGAAGCTCCAATTTGTGGCGCTGAAAACAAATAACAAACTAAATATGGGCAATTCAAGGGGCGATAGCCGGCGGTACCGACGCCTTGTTGACAGGCCAAAGCATCTATGCTAAGCTCAGATGTATAGAACCTGTTGTATATATTGATACAAAATAGGAGTGACCAAATTGCCGACCGATCAGAATCAACCGGATGTCCAGACTGCTGCCAGCACCAGGAAACAGGCGCTTTACCGGACGATCTATGAAGAGCAGCGGAAGAAAGTCCTGACCGGCGAATACGCCGACGGCGAACGGATGCCCTATGAACGGGAGCTGTGCGACCAGTATCAGGTAGACCGGATCACCGTCCGGCGCGCCCTGGAAATGCTGGTAGCTGACGGCCTGCTGGAGAAGCGGGCCGGTCTGGGATCGTTCGTCCGCTCGCCGCAGGCTGCCGCGCCGGTCCGGGCTCCGTCCCGCAATATCCTGTTTGTCATGGCCAAGAACACCAACGACATCAACAGCAACCCATCGGCTTACAATTCAGAGCTTTTCTATGCCATCGAACAGGAGTGCCGGCAGAAGAATTACTCGTTGTTCTACGCGGTGCTGGACCAGAATGGCGACCTGAACAGCCTGCTCAATGGCAACAGCTTTGCCTGCCTGCTGTTTGTCAGCTATATTCCGCCGGCTATCCTGGACAGCTGTGCGGAAATGGGTCTGCCGGCCATCTGCCTGAACAATCGTCACCCGCGGTTGATCTCCATTGTGCCGGAGGATGAGCGCGGCGCCTATGAAGCGGTGCAATATCTGCAGTCGGAGGGTCATCAGCGCATAGGCGTCATGCTGGGGCGGGCCGAGTATTATTCAACCCGCGAAAGATACCGCGGGTACTGCGCAGCCATGCGCGACGCCGGTCTGGCGATGGATCAACAACTCGTCCTGCAGGGGGACTGGACATTCGAGGGCGCGCGCGCGGTCCTGCTGGAGCGGCTGGACCAGAGCGAACCGGCCCAACTGCCGACTGCGCTGTTCTGCCTGAACGACATGATGGCGATCGGGGCGATCGACGCCCTGCGCGAGCGGGGTTTGCGCGTGCCCGAGGACATGAGCGTCATGGGCTTTGACAATGTGCGGCAGTCGACCTACATTGCGCCGCGCTTGTCCACCGTGGCGATCGATGTGCGTTTGATGGCCCGCCTGGCCGTCGAGAAAATTGCCGACGCCGGTTCCGCAAGCGCAGCCGGCTACCTGATCATGATTCCGGCTGTGCTGGCAGCCCGCCAGACCGTACGGAAGATTGACTGAACCAGAAACGGTTCATAAACCAGAAAAGAGGTTCATTTATGCCGCAGTTTAAAGTTGCCCTGGCGGTCAAGCGGTCACTGGC
>JAEXPB010000329.1 GCA_023438965.1 Bacillota bacterium
TTATACAGGTGGACAACCGCGTTTTTACAGCCCTGCAAGGCCTCGAAGGTCCGCTCGATGATATGCTGGCGTGACTGGGTCAGAACCTGGATGAAGACATCGTCCGGAATCAGGTCGTGTTCGATCAGGTAGCGGGTGAAGGCATATTCGGTGTCCGAGGCGGCCGGGAAGCCGATTTCGATGGTCTTGAAACCCATGTCGACCAACTGGCGGAAGTAACGCAGTTTTTGTTCAAGATTCATCGGGATTTCCAAGGCCTGGTTGCCGTCGCGCAGATCGACGCTGCACCAGAGCGGAGCCTTGGTTTGCACCCGGCCCGGCCATTGCCGGTCGGTTAGTGCGATAGCCGGGTACGGCTTGTACTTTTGATAGGATTCCATTTTCTCGCCCTCCTGTCTGAATGTGGTGCCCGTTCGCGCCTTTCGCGGGCGCGAACAACAAAAAAGCCCTCGTCTCCATTATCAGAGACGAAAGGCTTGTCCTTCCGCGGTACCACTCCCATTCGCTCCCCATACAGGGAGCGCACTCACCGGATACGGGCTGCGCGCCGATATCCTGTCGCTATAACGGTCGACTTCCGATATCGCCTACTGACAACAGCCATGTTCGGCGATATGCACTCCAGGGCGAGTTCGGCGGCTTGCGGATACCGTTTCACACCAACCAACGGTTCTCTGAATTCCTGCGGCAGCTTACTGATCCCTATCAATGTGTCTGTTTATGTTATCTTCAAGGTGCAGGTTAATGAATTAAATGTAGCACGGAACCGTGATTCCGTCAACGGCCCGGTCCGGAATGGCTTGTCAGCCGGATAAATCCTTCACGTTTTCGTATTTTTTCAGGTCGTGGACCGGATTTTCAGCTCTGGCTCGACCAGGATCCGCTGCCGGGCCCGTTGCGGGAAGATCTCGATTTCTCGCAGCAGAGCCTGCAAGGCTTGCTCGCCCAGCTTGTCGCGCGGCTGCGACACACTGCTCAGGGAAATCAACGGCAGCGAAGCATAGGAGATGTCGTCAAAGCCGATGATGCCGAATTTATGGGGTACGGCGAGTTTATGGTCGCGCGCATACTGCAGGACGCCCATCGCGATGATGTCATTGCCGCAGAAAGCCGCATCCGGCGGACTGGGCAGTTTGCGCAGCTCGGCGATGCGCTGGTAGCCGCTCTCATGCCGGAAGCCGCCGTAACTGATCAGCTGCGGGTCGACAATCAGCCCCGCTTCCTGCAAGGTCTGCTGATAGGCCAGCAGGCGGATCTGGTTTGAAGGTGACGTTTCCTGGCCACCGATGAAGGCGATGCGCCGGAAGCCCCGTTCGATCAGGTGACGGACAGCCATGCGGCTGCCGGCCTCATGGTCGACCTCGATGTAGCTCAGTTCATCCGGCATGGCATGCCAGAAAAGCACGACCGGGACGTTAAGCGCCTCCAGAGCACCCGGACGGATGAACGCCGTCGGCTTGAGGATGATGCCGTCGACACGCTGCTCGACCATGATCCGGAGTTTCTCTTGCTCTTTGGCGGGATCCCAGCCGGTGTTGCAGACCATTGTCGTGTAGCCGGCGCGTTCGGCGGCGGCATTGACCGCCATGGTGATGTCGGCGAAGAAAGGATTGGAGACATCCGGCACGATCAGGGCGATGATGTGCGATTTTTTCTTGACCAGGCTGCGGGCGATGGCATTAGGTTGATAGCCCATTTCCTGCGCCAGTTCGTAAATCCGGCTGCGGGTAACCTCGCTGACGTCCGAGCGGCCGTTCAGCGCCCGGGAGACGGTTGCGTACGAAACGCCGGCCCGTTCGGCAATGTCCTTGATCGTGATCATGCTGTTCCTTTCCCGGCTGGTCCGTTGCCGCCTGCCGGCAGTGTCTCCAGCCAGCTGACTATATCCTGCCAGACTTCGGTCTTGTTCAATTCGTTCAAGGTTTCATGCCGGCAATCCGGATATAGTTTCATCGTCACTGGGTGGCCGGTCCCGGTCAGCCAGCGGTTGACTTGCCGCGAACCCTGACCATAGTTGCTGACCGGATCTTCCAGACCGGCGAAAAGGTAGACCGGCAAGCCAGCCGGCACCCGGGCGGCCCATCGCCGGCCGGTAACCGACCGGACCCAGCCGCAAAGGTCCTGGTAGCCGGCTGCCGTAAAGGTGAAGCCGCAGAGCGGATCGGCAACATAGGCCTCAACGACGGCCTGGTCGCGGGACAGCCAATCGACCGGCGTGCGCGGCTGCGGGATTCTGTTCAGGAATCCGCCGGCAGTCAGCTTGGCCAGGAATTCATCCGGGTAGAACGGGCCGTTGCGGCGGACGGAAAGGCGGGCCAGGATTTCGCCAGGAATCAGCTTCAGCATCTGCGAACCGGCTGTGGCGGATAAAATCACGCCGGACAGTTGCGGATCCGGTTTGGCAATATACAGGCGGCTGATCATCGAACCCATGCTGTGACCGAGTAAAACCCGGCGCCATTTTTTCCGGCCGCCGGGCAGTCCGTTCAGGTGGTCCAGAGTGATCCGGGCCAGCTCGTCGATGTCCAGGGGAACCCGGCGGTAGGCATCATCCGCGCCGAAATAACCCAGCTTGTCCGCTGCCGTCACGGAGCGGCCATGCCCGGGCAAGTCGTGGATGCAGACGGCAATGCCCTGATCGGCCAAATAGCGGCAAAATTCGTCGTAGCGCGCCATGTGCTCGGCCATGCCATGGATGATCTGAACCAGCAAGCCGCTGGATGATTCCAGCGGATCCGGCCGGTAGATCCTGGCCTGGATCGTTCCGGCACCGGTGCGCGACGGGAATTGGACCGCCTGGCAGGAATTCATGCGTTCACCCGATTTCCATGCTTATTTTTGGGTCAGGTATCCCTGGTGGACCAGCAGCTCGGCCGTAAGGACTGCTCCGCCGGCTGCACCGCGCAGGGTGTTGTGCGAAAGACAAGTGAATTTATAATCAAAAATGCTGTCTTCGCGGAGCCGGCCCAGCGTCACGGCCATGCCGTTGCCGGCCATGGCGTCCAGGCCCGGCTGCGGTCGGTTGCTCTCCGTCAGATATTGCAGGAAAGGCTGCGGCGCCGATGGCAGCCGAGCTTGTTGCGGCAGGCCGGAAAATTCGGCCCAACGGGCCAGGATCTCATCCAGGGACGGCTTGCGGTTGAATTTAACGGAAACGGCTGCGGTATGGCCCTCTTGAACCGCCACGCGATAACATTGGGCGGAAATCACCGGCTTGACCGGCAGCTCGATCAGGCCATTGCCGAGTTTCCCCCAGATTTTCAAGGGTTCCTTCTCGCTCTTCTCCTCTTCGCCGCCGATGTACGGTATCAGGTTGCCAACCATTTCCGGCCAGTCGGTGAAGGTTTTGCCGGCGCCGGAAATCGCCTGATAGGTGCAAACGCTGATCAATTCCGGTCCGAAATCGAGCAGCGGTGTCAAAGCCGGGACATAGCTCTGGATCGAGCAATTCGGTTTGGCGGTGATAAA
>JAEXPB010000380.1 GCA_023438965.1 Bacillota bacterium
GGATGCCGGAGCCGCCGGTGGAGAAACCGTCCGGCAGTTTCAGGCAGCGGATTTCCCAGGAGACACCGAGCGGATCAAGCAGACCCGGTCGCATGTATTCGAGGAAGGTCAGGCCGGAAAGGCGTTCGACAATCGCAACCAGGGTGTAAGTCGCCGAGGTGTTGTAGTCAAACCGGGTTCCGGGCGCGTGGGTCGGCCGGTCGGCGAGAAAGGCGCGAACCCGGTCGGTGCAACCATACTGATAACAATCGCCTGTGAAGGGCGCCGCCATGATCAGCAGATCCCGGATCGTCATCGCGGCGACCCAGGGATGCACAATTGCCGGACATTTGTCGGGGAAAAAACCGATCACCGGGTCAGCAAGCGAAATCCGGCCTTCGTCGGCCATCAGGCCGATGGCCAGCGCGACGACTGTTTTGCCGGCGGAGTAAAGCCGGTGCGGCCTCTCGGCATGGAAAGGCCGCCAATAGCCCTCGGCGAGCACAAAGCCATTGCGACTGAGCAGATAGCTGTGCATATTGAGGCCTTCCGCCTCCAGTTGCTGAATGAAGCGGCTGATGGCCGCCGACGGGCAGCCTTGGGCTTCCGGCGCGATCACCGGCCAATCACTGGACGACATGGCGGTTGCCCTCCCCGATGGTTAATCCCGGTAAGGATCGATCAGCGGCCAGTCCGCCGGCGCATCGCCGCAGTCCGTCACTTTCAGTGTTTCACCGTCATGGAGCGCCGACTGGAAGGCCATCAGGCCCGGGATATTGTAGCGTGCCGCCACCCAGGCGTTGGTCGGCGACAGCTTGCCGCTAAAAGCCGCTTTGCAGAAATCATCGACCATGTATTTGTGCGTCCCGTCATGGCCATTCGGAAATGGCCACAACTCCTGGGGAATACGGTCCATTTTCTGGATCGGCGCTTCCGTGTTCCACTTCATATTGGCCAGGTTGTTCATGAAGTCCGGTTCACCGCGCGCAGCCTCGACGGCCGGCGGATTCAGCAGCGGGCTGACATTCTCATGCACCGCGGCCATACCAGGCAGGGTGACAAAGCTGTGCTGGCCCAGGGAGAATTCATACGATCCCTTGGTGCCGTAGATGCCGCTGATATAGGACATCGGGCCATACCAGGCGATCCGCCGGTTCTCGTTCAGACGGCCGATGCCGCCGTTGGCGAGTTGCAAAATCATGGTCGTATTGGAAAATGGATTGTCCCACAGGTTCTTGCCCACACCGAAGCATTCGTCTTCGTGGTGGTCGCGATAGCCGAATCCGGTTACCCGCACCGCATGCGAGCCGACCGAGGAAAGCAGCATCGCCGTCGAATGCGTGGGGTAATAGGTAGGCGGCAGGCCGGCGACCTTTTTCCATTCCGGTCCGCCTGAGCGGCGGTAACTCTCGTAGAAATGGCGCATATCGTGGTTATACTGCGCTTCGCCATAGACAAAATCACCGATCTCGCCGCTTTGCATTTTCTGGCGGCAGAAAATGCTGCACGGGCGATAGTAGCCGGTCTCGCCCATGGAATAGGTCAGCCTGGTCTGCCGGACCAGTTCGACGATCTGTTGAATATCTTCGACCGCAATGGACATCGGCACGGCGCTGTAGACATTTTTGCCTGCCTTAAGCGCGGCGATCGCCAGCGGCCCATGCAGCTGCCGTTGGGTAAAGATGGCTATCGCATTGACTTCCTTGCTCTTCAGCATCGCCTCGAAACTGTCAAACTGCCGGCTGATCCCGTGACGTTCGGCGGTCCGGGTCTGGCGATCCTTCAGCAGGTCCGTTACGGCCACCCATTCCACATGCGGGTGGGCTTGAAACAGCGGGATGAAGTGTTGGACAAAGGACCCGCAGCCAACGATACCCAAGCGAATTTTTCCGGTCATCTACATCACATCCTTCCCCGATATGAGTTAAGCATAACTGAAATTTCGTGCCAATATGAACCCGATTTTACCGTATAATGAGCATTAGTGATACCATATTGACCGCGAGGTGTGATCATGGCTGCGATGATGGAAACTGAGATCAATCCCTTGAATGTATTGAAAGGCCGGAATTTTCTGGTTCAATTTACCAAGCAGAAAAACGCCGGCGCGATGACACGCTACCATTACAATTTATCCCATTATGAGATCGTCTTTTTTGTCGAAGGCATCATGCGCTGCTGCATCGGCACACAGGCCTATATCTTGAATGCCGACAGCGATACGGCCTTCCTGGCGATCATGGACAAGGGGGTCAGCCATCATCACAGTTATCATGCCGCGCTGCCGCACGGCCTGTTCCATATCTTCATCAATGACACCTACCTGGATCAATTCGCATCGCGCACCGGCTGCCGGATCATGGATGTCCTGTCGCCGGACGGGGTGCGCCGGCTGCATGGCGAGGACCGCGAACAGCTCATCAGCAACCTGAAAGCCATCGTCAATGATCCGCCCGATGCCTGGACGGAAGCGATGCAGGCGGCCCTGCTCGATGCCTTCTTTATCCGGCTGATCCGCTCCCGGCCCGACCCGCAGCCGGCCGAGACCATCGCCAGCACCAGCCGCGATATCCTGCGCATGATTCATTATATCGATGAACAATATAGCCGGGAACTCAGCCTGGCCACTCTCGCCGACCGGTTTGCCTTCAGCAAGTCCTATCTGTGCCGGCTATTCCGCGCCGAAACCGGTCTGACGGTCACCGAATACCTGAACCAGGTGCGGGTCAAGCAGGCTGCGCGCCTGCTGCGGACCAGTCCGCTCAGCATTGCGGTCATCGCCCAAAAGGTTGGCTTCCAGACGTCGGCCTATTT
>JAEXPB010000483.1 GCA_023438965.1 Bacillota bacterium
ATGTCACCCCGGGCCAAGACCGTCCGGGTCATGTTCTCAACCTCCAGAATCCCGCTGTCGGTCTGGAAACCCAGGTAACGGGTCAGATGCCGGCGGTCCGGCAATTGGCTGACATGGTCTTCCGTCAGGCGCTGCAGCTGGCCGTCCCGGCACAAATAAATGCGGCTGTTGCCCAGGCTCATCGTGTAGGCGTTGTCGCGGTCGATGGCCAGCAGCGAGAGCGTCGTACCGATGGGCAATCCTTCGTAGGATGCCAGTTGCTCGCAAACCGAACGATTCGCCAGGTCGACGGCATCACGGGCAAAGGCAGGAAAATCAAGCCGGCTGCCTTCCCGCTGCTGGCGGACTTGTTGAGCGAGAACCCGCATGACCGCTTGCGCGGCGACGTCGCCGATTCCGCCGCCGCCCATGCCATCGGCGACGGCATAGAACTGCAGCGCGGCGGAGGTGGCAGCCGATCGTTCATAATTCTGGAGTTTTGACGACGGCACGTCGGCATCCAGAAAGAACAGGTTGTCTTCATTATGTCTTCTAACCAAGCCCTGATGCAGCAGAGCCAAGGCGATGGATTTGGCCAATGCGCTACCTCCCCGCGGTCCGCCGGATCATGGATTGCCCCAGATGAATTTAGCAAGGGCGGCCGATTGTTTGCTCCAGTCGACAATCATCATCCAGGGGTCGGGATTAACCTTGTAGAGGCCCTCCTCAGGCACCCGGTATTCCTGGATCTGATTGGTCAGCGGCAAGGAATTGATGGCAATCCGGATCATGTCGGTATTGCTCAGATTGGTTTCAAAAGCGCTCAAACCGTTGCTGGTCAGGCCGATCAGGCTGGAAATGCTGGCATTGGCATATTTGCCGATCAAGGCCATCATCACGGTCCGCTGGCGGCTGGTCCGGACATAATCGGAATCCAGCTTGCGGATCCGGGCCCAGGCAATGGCTTGCAGGCCATCCACCTGCTGTTTGCCGGCATTGGCGATCAGCGGTGATTGCCGGGCGTTCTGGATCAGATTGTTCTGCTCCTGGATGCTGGCATTCATGTAGGGAATTTCGTCCTTGCTGATCTCCAGCTCCACGCCGCCCAGTGAATCGATCAGGCTGGCCGCGCTCCAGAAATCAAACATGGCAAAACGCTGGATATCCAAGCCCATGGTCTCTTTGATCGTATTCATCAGCAAACCGACGCCGCCGTATGCATATGCGGCATTGATGCGGTCCGGGCTGCTCCGGCCGGCAATGCCCACCTCGGAATCCCGCATGATTGAGGTCAGCTTGATGGCTTTGCTCTTTTTATTAATGGTAACGACAATCAGGGAATCCGCCCGGCAGACAACTTCCGAAGCTTTGCGGGAGTCGACACCGAAGACCAGGATATTTTCGACATTCGCGTCCTTGGGCTGGACTTTTTTGATCGGGAAATTCGGATGGACATAAACCCGGGTCCGGCCGCCCTGATCCCAGGGTACCGCGTCACCGCTGGCTTCGGTCAGTTTGATGTTGTCCAGGGAAATCGATCGAACGGCATTGGGGTCGACAATATTGATCTGGGTGCGCAGCGGCTGGTTCAAGATCAACAGGACATAAATGACCAGGCCGGAAGCCAGACCGGCCAAAGCCAGCAAAATATAGCCGATGACCCGGCCAAGGCTGCCGGGATGCGAATCAGCCGCTTCCGCAGTCGATGGCTGGGATCCTGGTATGGGATAGACTCTGCGCATGATCAGGCCTCAACTCCGATAAGCAAGAATTTGCCGGATCAATCCAGAAAAGGATGCCGGCCGGTTTCCGGCCGGATGAAAATTCGGCAAAGGCCAGTATAGCACAGAAACGTTGAAATATAAAGCGAGCTGCCGGAATTGTCGGCGGCCCGGAATGCCGGCCGGTTATTTCTTCTTCCCGTCCTGAAATGTTTTGCCGAGAATGACCTGCAAAATGGACACCATCAGGGCCAGAAGGAAGCTGGGCCAGAAACCGCCAAAACTAATGCCGGGGACCAGGTAATCCGCCAGCATGACCAGCAGCGTGTTGATCACCAGGCTGAAAAGTCCCAGGGTGATCACTGTCAGCGGCAAGGCAATCAATTTCAGGATTGGCCGGATCAGGGAGTTGATCAGCCAGAGGATCGCACCCGAAGCCAGAACAACCGAGATATCGTCATAATGGACCTGCTCGGGCAGGAGATAGCCCAGCAGGAAGATGGCGCCAATACAGGCCAATAGATTGACAACTATTTTCATGATATATTTCCTTTCAAATTGCCGCTCTTCAGATGGTTGTCCGTGCATAAACAAAGGCCAGTCCGGAATGCGAACTGACCTTCGTGACCGACCACCAGTCAAGGTAAGCCGGATCAGCCGTCTGCCCGGCTCATTCGTTCTTATGGCCGCACTTGCCGCAGAACAGCATGCCAGGTTCGAGCGGAGCGCCGCAACCGGCACAGAACCGGGTCGCGCCGGCTGCAGGGGCTGCGCCGGCCGCCGGGGCTGCCGCGGCGCCTTCAGCGCGGGAACGCTCGGCTTCGGCTTTGACTTCCGCGATCTTGTTCTCCAGATTGGTGATATTCTGCAGACGGGCTGCAATGCTCTGCACATCGGCTGCCACGGCATCCGGAACGCCTTCGCCAGCCGAATACAGCGAATAAATGGTTACGCCGATTTTCTTATGAGTCTCGGTAATTGCACTTTTCTCAGCATTGATCGCCGAATTCAATTTAGAAATTTCGATAAGTTCCGGCGTTTTCTTGGATGCGTCCTGAGCCACATTGGTGATCTTCTTGCCTAAATCTTGAAAAAATGCCATAATTACGACCTCCTTAATAATGATTCGTCTTTATCATAGCAGATTTGGCCTGATAATTCCAGACAGGGCCGGACGCCTAAAGGCCCGGATTGCCGTCGTTTCCGACTAAAATGGCAGTATGGACGCCGGTCATGGCTGCGATGCGGTCGATGGTTTCCATGTTGATGTAGCACAGCCGGACTTCGACTGTCAGGTCGGTCAGGCCGTTCTTTTCGAACTGCGACCGGATCCGGCCATGCAGATGCTTGATGGTATCCATCATCTGGTGGCCGGCAATTTTCGGGTCATAGCGAAGGAGCAGCAGATAGGTCACCTGGGCGGACCGCCGGCTGACATAAATAATCAGGCTGATTGCCAATATGGCATCTGCCGCCAGTGTCGGCAGCGGAAATCCGGCGCCAATGAAAATCCCCGACAGAATGGTCCAGAAAGCGAACAAGCTGTCGGTCATGTCCTTGACCACGGTACGGAAATGGATGAATCCCAGGACGGCCACCAGCAGGATCGGCAGGCCCGGCCAGTCGCCGGACTGGTAGAAAAAAAGAGTCGCCAGGACCGTCGCCGGTACCAGAGAGGCTTCCAGCTGATGGCTGATCGGCACACCCCGGAAATAAAAACGGAAGCCGGCGAAAATAATCGCGCCGCCAACCGCCGCCGCCAGCAGGATCAGCGCCAGATTAACCAGGGAAGCCCCGGCCTGCGGCAACGAAGCAGGTAATGATATCCAGCTCTGCCAATTGAAAGACTCCCAGGATGGCAAGATCCCGGGACTCAGATTGTGGATGGATATCGGCCCAAGATACTCCTGTGTCATGGTGAATCCTTTCGCACCCCGCGTTCAGATACTGGAATCATTCTACAGTCTGGATCCTGAACAAGCAAGGATCCGCGCGCCATGAATATTTGGCTATCCTCGCGGGAATTTGGTAAAATAAAGGCAAGAGATCATCATTCTGACTATTGGGGGATTTGTGCATGTCGAGATTCAAGCGGTCTGTCCGGTTATATCTGATTGTGGTTATCCTCCTCAGCCTGTTCCTGGCCCTGATACCGGCTGGCTGCCAGTCGCCCGGTTCGTCAGCCGGTTCGTCAACCACGCTCGTTCAAACAAGCGGGAGTACAACGGCAATCCCGACGACAGCAACCCCAACTGTACCCACAACAACGGCAACTGTCCCGACGACAACAGCTGCGACAACCGCGCCGACCAGTGCGCCGCTGCCGGCCAATCCTCTGACCGGCGAACCCTTGCCGAATCCGCAGGCAGCCGGTCAACGACCGGTAGCCATCATGATCAACAACATCAAAAT
>JAEXPB010000500.1 GCA_023438965.1 Bacillota bacterium
TTGCCGAACGGTTCGCCGCAGCAGGTTTTGCTGTGGCGGTTACCAGCCGCGACCCGGGCCGGGCCGAAACGGCTGCCGCCGAAATTGCCGCCCGCCATAACGTGGCTTGCCGCGGTTACGCTTTGAACCAGGGTGATCCGGCGGATGTTGACCGCTTGTTCGCCGCGCTGAAGCCAGCCGATCTGCTGCCGGATGTCCTGGTTCTGTGCGCCGCCAACCTGGGTCTGGACATGGACCCCTGGACAGCGACTGCCGGGGAATGGAATGAAGTCGTCACCACCAACCTGACCGGCGCCTTCCTGATGTCCCGCGCGGCAGCACTCGGCATGCGTGAACTGGGCCGGGGCTCGATCGTGATCATCGGCTCCAACACCTGCCGCCGGGCGATCCGCCAGCGCAGCGCCTATATTGCCTCCAAGGGCGGTCTGGTCTCCCTGACCAAGGCGTTGGCCGTCGAGTTCGGACCCTACGGCATCCGGGTCAATTGCCTGATCCCCGGCTCGATCAAGAGCGAGCGCTGGTTTGCCCAGACCGAAGAATGGCGCGAGCTTCGCCGCCGCCGCGCCCCGATCGGCGATATCGCCGACAATGAGGATATCGCCAATGCCGCCTGGTTCCTCGGCAGCGACCAGGCCCGTAATATCACTGGTGCCGAACTGGTTATCGACGGCGGCGTCGACGCCCAGCTTTTCCCGAATCCCGGCGGATTATAGCAGCAAAGCGGCTCGACTTACCCCGTAACTTCGCGTGAAAATGCGATCAGACCAGCTTCTGAGCGGTCTCCAAGGGCGGCGGGTTTCTCCCTGCTGCCCTTTGTTTTTCACCTTTTGCCGGATCCATAAAAAAATAAACACCAAATACATGCGCGGAATTTAGCAATTATTACCGGGATATTGTATAATGAAGCGGTCCTATCCGCTTACCCATTGAAGGAGGATACTGATATGCTGGAGATCACCTGGCTGGGCGAATCCGGTTTTATCCTGGCTGACGGCCGGCACAAGGTCATCATCGATCCCTATTTTTCCGACGCCCTGGCCCGCAGCAAACCGGAAATGAAGCGGCTGCAGCCGCCGGATCCGGCGTTGATGGCGGACAGTTACGACTTGCTGCTGTTTACCCACTGCCATATCGACCATACGGACCCGGATACGGTCCGCCTGCTGCGGCGGAATAATCCTTGCTTGCTCCTGGCCGGCCCGCTGTCCTCCTGGCAGGTTTTGGCTGCCGAAGTGCCGGCTGCGGAACTGGACGCAATGTCCTTCGCGGAAATCCGGACCGGCGGATTCCTGAAATTCGGCGCTTTCAAGATTACGGCCCAGCCGGCGATCCATTCCGACCAACTGGCGATCGGCTACCTGATCGAGCATGGGAACCGCCGCTACTATTTCAGCGGCGACACCGCCTTGCTCTGCAATTTGCAGCAGCGCGCACCGCAAGATGCGGATGCCGCCTTCCTCTGCTTTAATGCCGGCATCGGCAAAAACATGGACGTCGCCGACGCCCTGCGCCTGGCCAAAGCCATCGCGCCGGCGGTTGTGGTGCCGTTCCATTATGGCCTGCTGCCGGCCCCGACCGATGTGACTGCATTCGTCCGAGCTTTCCGGGCTGAGGGCTTTACCGTCCTGCAGCCGGAATATAATCAGCCTTTTGAATTATAGACAAGAGCAAGCGAGGTGTTTCTAATGACCAGATGGTTTTCTCTGACCGACGCTCCGCTGACCCTGCATGGCTTCGCCGTCAAAGAAAAAGGTAAATTTTACCGCTTGCCGGAGTCGATCATCGACAAGGTCAATCCCGGCGTCACCGCCCTGGCTAACGACGCCGCCGGCTGCCGGATCCGATTCCGCACCGACTCGCCGACCATCGACCTGCGCTACGTGCCGGTCAAGTTTCCCCTGGCTTCAGCCAATCTGGGCATTGTCGGCCGCTCCTGCGCCGATTGCTATGTTGATGGCGTTTTCCGCGGCAACCGCCCGCCGAATCTGGATGTTGCGATCATGGAAGTGACGATCCGCAAGGAGCCGATCCGGCAAAATGTCGTGATCAACCTGCCCTCCTTCAATAATATCCGCGACTTCGAGGTCGGCATAGCTGACGGCGCGGCCATGGAAGCGCCGCTGCCATATGCGATTGCCCGGCCGATCGTCTTTTATGGCTCTTCGATTACCCACGGCGCCGCCGCTTCGCGGCCGGGCGTGGCCTATCCGGCCCAGGTTGCGCGGGCCCTCGACGCGGACTATATCAACCTGGGCTTTGCCGGCGCCTGCCGCGGCGAACCCATCATGGCCAACTATATTGCCAGTCTGGACATGAGCCTGTTTGTGCTGGATTATGATCACAATGCGCCGAATGTCGAGCATCTCCAGGCGACCCACGAGCCCTTTTACCAGGTGATCCGCGCCGCTCAGCCGGAACTGCCGGTCGTGATGATCAGCAAGCCCGCCTTTGCCGCCACCCGCACCGAGAATGCCCGCCGCCGGGCGGTGATCCAGGCTACCTATGACCGGGCCCGCGCAGCCGGCGACCGGAGGATCTGGTTTATCGACGGCGAAACCCTCTTCGGGACGGTCGACCGCGACGCCTGCACCGTGGATGGCTGCCATCCGAACGACCTGGGCTTCTATCGCATGGCCCAGACGATCACGCCGGTATTGCGGGAAATCTTGTCAAGCAAGGATTGAAGCCGGCGGAAATCCAGGTGCGCGGCCGGCAACAGACAATCCGGTTCGCTCTGTCATCCCCAGCCCAGCAGACGGCCGCCCTGGTAAACCAGGGCCGCGCCCAGCCAGGCGACGCCCAGCTGATAGGCGACGGTCAGCAGCGTCCAGCGCCAGTTGTTCAATTCACGGCTGATGGCGCTTAAAGCGGCGATGCAGGGCGTGTACAGCAGTGTGAAAGTCATAAAGGCATAGGCTGACAAGGGCGTGAAAAGCGTGACCAGCTGAGCGGGAGTCGTCAGGACATTCAATGCAGCGACCACGGCCTCTTTGGCAACCAGCCCGGTCAGCAGGGCCACGCCGGCCTGCCAGCCGGCGAATCCCAGCGGCCGCAGCAGGGGGACCAGCCAGCCGCCCAGCCGGCCGAGGATGCTTTGGCCGCTGTCGGCAGTCATTTGCATGGACAGGCTGAAATTCTGCAGGAACCAGATCACGATCGACATGCCCAGAATCACGGTGCCGGCCCGGGCGAGGAAATCGCGGACTTTGTCCCATAGGTGGAGCCCCAGCGACTTCGGGTCAGGCAGGCGATAAGGCGGCAGTTCAATGATGAACGACGACTCCTTCCCGCGCAGGGCGGTCCGGCTGAGCAACAAGGCGGAGAGAATCGCCACCGCAATGCCCAGCAGATACATGGAGAAGATGACCAGGCCCTTGTGGGCGGCGAAAAAGAGGCTGGCCAGGAAGGCGTAAAT
>JAEXPB010000008.1 GCA_023438965.1 Bacillota bacterium
GGCGCCGGCAACAAGCTGGACCCGACCCGTTTTGAGGTGGCCGACATCTACCGGACCACTTATTGCCCGCTCAGCAAGGTGATGCGCAAGGAACTCAAGGCGCGGGGTATCGACAGCCTGAAGGTCGTTTATTCGAAAGAAGAGCCGCTGCCAACCCGGGAAACCGCAGCTGCTTCCTGCGCGACCGGCTGCGTCTGCCCGCCGGGAACCGTCCGCAAATGCACCGATCGCCGCAAGGTACCCGGCAGCGTGGCCTTCGTCCCCTCGGTGGCGGGGCTGATCATCGCCGGCGAAGTTTTCAAGGATCTGATCGCTCAGGCGGATTGAATTAACCGCGGTCCTTGATGTTTATCAGGAACAACTATTTTTTTCAACGCCTTAGGTCCGGCGGTATTTTTTCAAGGCCAGGATGTTGGTCAGGAAGAGTACGCCAATAAAAACCAGCAGGGCAATCAGATCGCGCCCGATCCGGTCCAGGCCCTGGCCGTGCACCAGGATGGCTTGCAGGCCGCGGCAGCCGTAAAAGACCGGCATGAGCACCGCCAGGTGCGACAGGCCGAACGGCAGCGTGTCGACAGGGATCAAGCCGGTGAAAAAGACCTGCGGCACGATGATGACCGGGATGGTCTGCACGACTTGAAATTCATTGCCGGCAAAGATCGAGACCACCATGCCCATGGAGACCGCGGTCAGGCTCAGGAGGATCATGATCAGCATCGCGGCCGGCAGCGGTCCCAGATAGGTCATCCCAAGCACATAATGGCTGAACAGGATGACCAGAACGCTTTGCAGCGCGGCGAACAGCCCGAAGCCGAGAAAATAGCCGCCGACAACCTGCCAGCGGTGTATCGGCGTCATCATCAGGCGTTCCAGGGTACCGGTCGTCCGTTCGCGGACAAAGGAGATCCCCGCGATCAGGTATACAAAGAAGAAGGACAGGATACCCAGGAATATATAGCCCATGCCGTCAAACACCGGCGCATCCGGATCGCCGTAAAGTGTGGTCAGAATCAGGCTGGCCTGGGGTGCCAGGGTGGTCATTGCCGCCCGGAGGACTTTCATGATTTCAGCCGACTTATAGCCGTCTGCTTCGTACATGCGGATTTCCAGGCCGGTGCCCCCCGCCAGGGCCACGGCATCCGCTTCACCGTCAGTCAGGATGCGCCGGATTTCGTCATTGTCCGGCCTCCCTGCCAATTCGGTCAGAAGAACCGGCTGGTCTTGCAAGGCGGCGACCAGCGGCGCCGGCAGTCCGGCAACGGCCAGGCGGGGCATATAAGTGGGCTCGCCCAGCAGGAGATACAACAAGCCCAGCAGCAGCAGGGGCGCAAACAGGATCATGGCCAGGGAGCGGTGGTCCTTGCGGATCTGCTGCCAGATGCGGATCATCAGGCTGATCATTTAGCTGCGCCTCCCGTCGGTCCGTCCGCAGAACGGTCGCGCAGAAAGAGTTCTTCCAGCGAGCCGCTTTCGGTAGAACGCTTTAGGTTGGCCACCGTATCATGCGCGATCAGGCGGCCCTGGTAAAGCAAAGCCACTTTCCCGCAACGTTCCGCCTCATCCATGACATGCGTGGAAACGATCAAGGTGCGGCCTTGGCGGCTGAATTCGGCAAACAAGGTCCAGATCGAGCGCCGCAGCACCGGATCAATGCCGACGGTCGGCTCGTCCAGCAACAGGACCGGCGGTTCGTGAACCAAGGTGACAGCCAGGGACAGGCGCTTGCGCATGCCGCCGGAATAATCGGCGACCATCCGGCGCTGGTCATCCTGCAAGCCCAGCTGTTCCAGCAGGTGCTGCGCCCTTTTCTCCAGCACCTGGCCGCGCAGGCCGCAGAGCCGGCCAAAAAAGCGCAGGTTGTCGATACCGGAAAGATCCTGATACAAGGCGTCATTCTGGGGCATGAAGCCGATCTGGCGCAGGATGGCCCGATTGGGCATCCGATGGCTGCCGACCCATATTTCACCGGTGTCGCTGGTAATCGCTCCGGTCACCAAACGGATCAGCGTCGTCTTCCCGGCGCCGGATGGTCCCAGCAGGCCAAGCAATTCGCCCGACGCAACCGGCAGGTTAATGTCCTGCAAGACCTGTCGGCGGCCAAAGCGCTTACCGGCTTCCCGGATCGAAATATCCATGAGCAATCCCCCTTCCGGCGGTCTTGCTCCAGTATACGGCCAGGGTTGGGCACTGGCAAGCCGCATTGGTAAAGGTTGATTTGTTCAATCTGCCATTCAACTTTCTAGATTATTATACTTGAAGTTATTATAATATGAGGTATAATAATGACGAGGTGATCTTTATGCTTCCCTTTGTTGATCGAAATCAAGAAATGAGCTATCTGCAAAGTGAATATCAACGACCGGGATCTGCTCTGGTTATTCTATACGGCCGACGGCGGATCGGCAAAACCGCCTTAATCAGTGAATTCATCAAGGATAAAGAAGCTGTTTATTTTCTGGCGACTGAAGAAAGCGAAAAACAGAACAGGAACGCCTTTAAAGAGCTGATCGCCGATTATTCCGGCAATCAGCTGCTGCAAGCTGCATCCATCGACAACTGGGAGCTCATTATCCAAGCATTGCTGGATTATCGGACCGATCAAAAAAAAGTGTTGATTATTGACGAATTTCAAAATCTGGGCCGATCGAATCCGGCTTTTCCCTCTATTTTCCAAAAAATATGGGATTCCCGTCTGAAGGACCGCAATATCATGATCATCTTGTGTGGCTCGCTCATTTCGCTGATGGAGAGTCAGAC
>JAEXPB010000009.1 GCA_023438965.1 Bacillota bacterium
CCAGCCTGGGCGATATCATCATCTCCGAGCCGGGAACACTGATCGGCTTCGCCGGCCGGCGCGTCATCGAAGGCACAATCGCCGAAGCCCTGCCCGAAGGTTTCCAGCGGGCGGAATTCCTGTTGGAGCACGGTTTCCTCGACCTGATCGTGCCGCGCAGCCGCCTGAAAAACACCCTGGCGTCACTGCTGGCCCTGCACGCGCCAGCCCAGCCGGCCGCCCGCCTCGCTGCGGCCAGGACGACTGTCAGCCCGGACCCGGCCAGCCGGCCAGCCGGCACCGAACCGGCGCCGGAAAGCCCGGCGATCCGCCGGCGCAGCGGTTCCGAATGCCTGGATCTGATCCGCCAGAAGAGCCGGCCGGCACTCGGCGACTATCTGCCGATCCTGTTCGACGACATCATCGAGCTGCACGGCGACCGCCAATACAAGGATGACGCGGCCCTCTGGGGCGGCCTGGCCCGTTTGGGCGGCCAGCCGGTGACGATTGTCGGTCACCGCAAGGGGCGGACGATCGATGAGAATTCCCGGTTCAATTTCGGCATGCCGCATCCGGAAGGCTACCGCAAAGCCTTGCGCCTGATGGAGCAGGCTGACAAGTTCGGCCGGCCGGTCATCTGCTTCATCGACACCTCCGGCGCCTATTGCGGCGTCGGCGCCGAGGAGCGCGGCCAGGGCGAGGCGATCGCCCGCAACCTGCGCGAAATGATGCAACTGTCCGTCCCGGTCATCGCCATTGTCATGGGCGAAGGCGGCAGCGGCGGCGCACTGGCCATCGGCGTCAGCGACGAACTGGCGATGCTTTCCAACGCGCTGTATTCGGTCATTTCACCGCGCGGATTCGCCTCGCTGCTCTGGAAGGATCCAACCCGCGAACGGGAGGCCGCCGATGTCCTGCAGATCACCGCCGGCGATCTGCAGCGGCTGGGTATCTGCGACGCGATCATCGAGGAGCCGCCGGAAGGCGCGCAAGCCAACCTGTCGGCAACCGCAGCGGCGATCCGCGCCTACCTGTGCGCCGCCATCGCCCGTCAGGGTGCCAAGCCGGCCGCCAGCCGGCTCGAGGACCGTTATGCGAAATTCCGCCGGATCGGCTGCTTCAGCGAAGCTGGACCGAAAGGTTGAATTGATCTTTTGCTTATGTTCCGGTTGTGATTTAATAGTCATGGATCGTGCAGATCTGTGACTATTTTATTGAGGAGCACGTATAGGCATGAATGACCGAAGCCAGGCCGTCGACTACCTGTCCGGCGATGTGCCGCTGCATATCGACATGCTGGAAGCGATCCGCCGGGAGGCCGCCGACCTGGCCGGCACGAGCAGCCGCGGTGTCCTGCTTTGGCATCGGGAAGCGGGGGCCTGGATGTTGAGCGCTGCCGACACAGCCGCGGCAACTGCGCTGATCCGTCTGGCCGGATCAGCGGACCTGTTCGTGTGCCATCAGGCGGACCAGATTCCCCTGGTTCGGCAGCGCTTTGGTCTGACCGACGGGATGTACTGCCATCAGGCCGCCTGGCTGACCGGCGGCCTGCTGCCCGAGCCCGCGGTGGCCGGACTGGCGATCAGCCGCCTGGACGAATCCTGCCTGCCTTTCGTCCGGCAGCATTATTCGCATGCCATCGGCGAATCCTACCTGCGGGAACGCCTGTGCGCCGGCATGCTGTACGGCGCCAGCATCGACGGCCGACCGGCTGGATTCGCCGGGTTTCATCCGGAAGGCTCGCTGGGGATGCTGGAGGTATTGCCGGCATTCCGCCGCCGCGGCGTTGCCCTGGCCTTGCAGGCGTTTCTGGCCAATATCAACATCCGGCAAGGGCAGGTGCCGTTCGCCCAGATCAAGATCGGCAACATGGCATCGCTGGCTTTGCAGCGCAAGGCCGGCTTCACACTCGCCGACGGAACCATCAGCTGGCTGATGAAAGGGGAGATTGCTTAATGGGCAATAAATTCGGCTTGTTTATCCACTGGGGCATTTACGCCCTGACCGGTTACCAGGAACAGGCGCGCGGCCGCCTGGGCATCCCGCGCGCGGATTACCGGAAACTGATGCATGAGTTCAATCCGGTGGACTACAATCCGGATGAATGGGTGGATCTGGCCTGGCAAGCCGGCATGCGCTACATCTGCTTCACAGCCAAGCACCATGACGGCTTCTGCCTGTGGAACACCCGTTATACGGATTTCAACATCATGAACACGCCTTATGGCCGGGATGTCCTGAAAATGCTTGCCGACGCCTGCGCCCGCCGGGGCATGCTCCTGTCGCTCTATTATTCTATCCCGGACTGGAATCATCCGCAGGCTTACAACCCGGCCAGCTCGCACCAGTGTCCGACCGAGCCGGGCGACCAGCCGGACACGGCCCGGTATCGCCCTTATGTCCGGAACCAGCTGACCGAGCTGTTGCCCGGTTACGGGCCGATTTACACGCTGTTCTGGGATATCCCGCCGCATATCGAGGACCCGTCGCTCAATGAACTGGCGCGGCGCCTGCAGCCCGGCATCCTGATCAACGACCGCGGCTACGACCCTGGCGATTTCTCGACGCCGGAGCGGCATGTGCCGGAGGGCAGCCGCTTCGAGCGGCTGACCGAGGCCTGCCAGTCGGTCGGCCGGCAGAGCTGGGGTTACCGGATCAACGAAGACTATTTCACGACCGGCTTACTCAAGCGCAGTATCGACAAGATCATGGCCATGGGCGGCAGTTACCTCCTGAATGTCGGGCCAACCGGGCACGGCCGGATCGACGGGCGCTCGGCCGCGATCATCCGGGAGATCGGCAGCTGGTACAACCGGGTCCGCGAAGGCCTGGAAGACACGCAGCCGGCCGGCGGGAAACTGACCGATTGCTACAGCGACAGCCGTTTCATTGCCGTCGAGAAAGACGGCGCCCTGTATCTGCATTTCCATCAGGGCCTGGATTCGAGCGGCGCGACAATCTGTCCGCTTACCCGCCAGCCGCGGTCGGCTGTCGTGCTCAACAACGGCCAGTCCGTTACCGCTGCCGTGACGATCCTGCCGACTTGCTGGGATTGGCAGACGCAGCGCGGCCGGCCGGCCTACCTGCACCTGTTCGGTCTGCCGGCCGAAGAACTGCCCGGCGAGCCGATTGTGGTCAAGATCACCTGGTGAACCGGGCGGCGAATGAACGTCTGTTATTGCCGCCGCTCGATTCTGGCGTATAATATCAGATGAAAATCGACACAACTGGGGGGATTCACGATGATGACTATTGCGGCCCGCATTGACCGGCTGCCCACGACGCCGCTGCTGCGCAAGGTTCTGCTGTTGACCGGTATCGGCTGGCTGTTCGACGCCATGGACCAGGGCATGGTCTCCGGCGTTATGGCGGCCATCGGCAAGGAATGGGCGCTGTCGACCAGCCAGATCGGGATGCTGGGCAGTGCCGGCATGCTTGGCATGGCGCTGGGCGCCGCGCTATCCGGCATGGCCGCTGACCGCTGGGGCCGGCGGACCATCATCATGGTAACCCTGATCATTTACGGCGCAGCCAGCGCCCTGTCCGGTTTCGCGATCAATTACCCGATGCTGCTGGCTTTGCGTTTCCTGACCGGTTTTGGCCTGGGCGGCGAGTTGCCGGCCGCAGCGACGCTGGTCAGTGAATTCTCGCCAACCCGCAACCGCGGCCGCATGGTCATTTTCCTGGAAAGTTTCTGGGCCTGGGGCTGGATCGCCGCTGCCCTGGTGGCTTATCTGCTGATCCCGGCCTATGGCTGGCGGACCGCTTTCTGGGTCGGCGCCCTGCCGGCTTTCTTTGCCGCCATCCTGCGCCAGGCCGTTCCGGAATCACCGCGTTATCTCGCGGCGTCCGGCCGGCCTGCCGAAGCCGACCGCCTGGTCAGCCTGATGGAAAAGCAGGCCGGCCTGGCCGCACCGGCAGCGGATGATTCCGCAACCGACAGCCGATCGCCGGCTGCCCAGGTTCAACGCGTGACGTTCCTGGGCCTTTGGTCCAAGCCTTATCTCCGGACCACGATTGTCTTGTGGATCATCTGGTTCGGCATTAATTTCGGCTACTACGGCTTCGTGCTCTGGACACCGTCCCTGCTCGTGGCCCAGGGTTTCAACCTGGTCAAGAGCTTTGAGTTCACCCTGATCATGTGCCTGGCTCAATTGCCTGGCTATTTCAGCGCCGCCTGGCTGGTTGAGCGGGTTGGCCGCAAGGTTGTCCTGTCCGTCTACTTCTTCGGCACGGCCGTTGCCGCCTGGCTGTTCGGTCATGCCGGGTCGACCAGCGGCATCCTGATCTATGGCTGCCTGCTTTACTTTTTCAGTCTGGGCGCCTGGGGCTGCGTCTATTCCTATACACCGGAAGTCTATCCGACCGTCGCCCGGGCCAGCGGCTCCGGCTGGTCGGCGGCTTTCGGCCGGCTGGGCGCCTTTCTGGCGCCGATGGCCGTGCCGGCCCTTTACGCCGCCTATGGCCAGAAAACCGGCCTGACGGTCGTCTTCATCCTGCTGACCGCCGTTTTTGCCGCCGTTGCAATTGTCGTGGCCGTTTTCGGCCGGGAGACCATGGGCCGTTCCCTCGAGGAAATCAATGACCCCGGCTCCCGGCAGTCCTAACCGGAGGCCGGTATGAATGAAGATGATACTACCAGGCCGATCCGGCGGCTGCCGCCGTCTTTCTTTGTCCGCAACCGGCAGAACCTGAAACGTTTCCTGGGCGGGAATTACCTGGCCCTGCTGGCTGCCGGGCGTCCGCCGCTCCGCACGGCTGATGAAACCTACCCCTTTTTTGCCAATCGCAATTTCTTTTACCTGACCGGCATCGAAGAAGAGAATGCCATCCTGCTGCTTAGCCGGCTGAACGGCCAGGAACGGGACATTCTGTTCATCCAGGCCAAGGATCCGCTGCAGGAGCGCTGGACCGGCACACGGATCAGCCGCGACCAGGCGGCGGCTGTTTCCGGCCTGGCCGAAGTGTCTTTTCTGGCCGCCTTTGAGGGTGTTGTGACCGACCTGCTGGGGCGGGGCGAGAAGCGGATCTGGCTCGATCAGAGCGCCAGCGGCACTCAGGCGGCCGACCTGCGCACCTGGCTGGAGGCGCGGCTTTACGACACCGCCGGTCAAGCGGCGGGCCAAATTGCGGGACACGACGATTCAGAGGCGGCATCAGCGAACGGGATATTGCCGAAGCCGGCTGATGTTCCGGAAGCGCCGGCCGGCGTCGTTCATGATTTTGCCGACCTGGTACCCTTCCTGATCCAGCTGCGCATGCAGAAAAGCCCGGAGGAGATCGCCCTGGTGCGGCAGGCCATCGAACTGACCGGCCGCGGCATCGCCGCCATGCTGGCCAATGTGGCCCCCGGCCAGATGGAATACCAGCTATGGAGCCGCTTTCAACAGACCCTGGCCATGGAGGGCTGCCTGGAGCCCGCTTTCCCGACCATCGTCGCCAGCGGCGCCAATGTCTTCTGCCTGCATTACGACAAGCACAACGGCCCGGTCCGGGACGGTGACCTGGTACAGGTGGATGTCGGCGCGATCTATGGCGGACTGACTGCCGACATCTCGCGCGTATTCCCGGCCAACGGCCGGTTCAGCCAGCGCCAGCTGGCCATTTACCAGCTGGTCCGCGCCTGTCAGGATGCGGTCTTCGCCATGATCCGTCCCGGCATCCGGCTGCGCGAGATCAATGACCGCTGCCGCGAGGTCGCCCGGGAGGGATTGGCCGCTCTGGGCATCCTGCAGCCGGATGGGGCGGTGACGGAATATTTCTGGCACGGCGTCGTCCACCACCTTGGCATGGACGTCCACGATGTGGCCAATCGCGAAGCCTTGCTGCAGTCCGGCATGGTCCTGGCTGTCGAGCCGGGGATCTATGTGCCGGAATGGCAGGTCGGCATCCGGATCGAGGATGATGTCCTGGTCACAGCCGACGGC
>JAEXPB010000010.1 GCA_023438965.1 Bacillota bacterium
GGTTTGTACGAGCGCGCGCTGCTCAGCCGCGATTCCCGGATCTACAAGGCCGGCGATTGGGCGGAATTTGTCGAGATCATCAACACCAAGCCTGGATTCGTCGAAGCCATGTGGTGCGGCGATACGGCCTGCGAGCTCAAGATCAAGGAGCAAACCGGCGCCACATCGCGCTGCCTCCCGTTCAATCAGGATGCCGTGGGCGACACCTGCGTCTGCTGCGGCAAGCCCGCCACCCGCAAGGTCATCTGGGGCAAGGCGTATTGATCCGAGGATAGCCGCTCCTATGAAAAACTGACCGAAGGCGGTTCCTGCCCCGGAACCGGCCAGTCCAGATCCGGTTCGATCACAAAGGTCCGCCCGGCCAGATAGGCCAGCGGACCTTTGCTTGCCGGCAGGAAAGCCAGGCTGACGGCGCAGAGCTGCTGGCGCGTCAGGGCCCCGTTGCGGCCCCGGAAGGAACGGTTGAAGCTGTTGCGGCCGTATTTGCCGTCACCCAGGAGGGGATGGCCGATATGGGCCAGGTGAGCACGAATCTGATGGGTCCGGCCAGTGACCAGCTCGACCTCCAGCTCGGAGACATCCTCCTGCTCCGGTCCGGCGCCGGGATAGACGCGCAGGATCCGGTAGCGGGTTACAATCGGCAGGTCGGCCGGCTTTTTCCGGTCATGAATATAGACATCACTGTGAGCAGCATCTTTTTCCAGCCAGGCGGTCAATTCCAGCATCGGGCAGCCATCATGACCGATGACTGGCGTCCCTTGCGCCGGGCGTCCGCGTACCAGACAGCGATATCGTTTGACCAGACGCCCGTCCTGCATCCAGGCCCGGACAGCAGCCAGCGCCGCCGGCTGCCTGGCCAGAATCAACAGGCCGCTGGTCTGGCGATCGAGCCGATGGCACAGATCCAACCCTGGTTCCTGCAGATCCAGGCGCAGCTGGTCGATCAGCGGCACTCCCTGCTCTTTGCCGCCCGGTGCGGCCTGGACGGTGACCCCGGCCTTTTTGTTCACGATCAGGATTTGGGCGTCGGAATAAAGAATCTGATAAGACTTAGGTTCCCCGGCCAGACCATCGTGACTGCCGGATTGGCTGGCTGCACCAGCCATAGGCTGGTCTGCGGCTGCGGCTCCGCCGCCCGCCAGGTATTCATCCGCAATGTAGAGGGTGATTTCGTCGCCGGCGGCAACCGGTCCGTCGGCGTGCTGCCGGCGGCCGTTGATCCGGATGTCTTTCCGGCGCAGCGCTTGGTAAACCCGGCCGGCGCCCAGGCGGGGATAATGGTTCAAGATGACACGGACCAGGCTCTTGCCGGCCGATTCGGGTTCAACGGCGAATGTCTGCATCAGTCAACCCTCCCAGCAGGATTATCCGGCGGACCCGCCGGCCTGTCAAGGGCGACGCCGGGCAGCGCCGCAAGGCCGGCGCCGTCGGATAGCCGAATTCGGCTTGACCTTGGGGAAGCTCTTGCGCTAAACTGTTGACAGGTGCGCTTCCTGCTGCGCGCCAGAACTTGGACAAGACGGAAGGTGGCCGGAAATGGCAAAAACAATCATGGTTCTTTTTGGCGGCGTATCGACGGAGTATTTGATTTCCCTGCGCTCAGCCTACAATATTATCGGCGGTTTGCGCCAGGCGGGGTATCGCCCGGTACGGGTCGGCATTACCCCTCAGGGTGAATGGCTGCGATTCGACGGGCCGGATGAGGATATTCTCAACGACCGCTGGCAGGAAGCCGCTCGATCGGCCGCCCGCGTCGCCGAATCAGCCGGCGCGGTCAAAGCGGTCCATTCGCCGCGCGAATTCGTGATCAATCTGTGCGGCTGCCAGCCGGATTGCATTTTCCCGGCCGTGCACGGAATCAACTGCGAGGACGGCACACTGCAGGGGCTCCTGGCTTTGACCGGCATCCCGTACGTCGGCTGCGGCGTCCTGGCGTCTGCCGCCGGCATGGACAAGCTGCATGCCAAGATCGTGTTCAAATACGCCCGCATCCCGCAGTGCCGGTTCACGTCGGCGCGGCGCGATGAAATTGCCCGCGATCCGGCGGCCACGGCCGACCGGGTAGCCGCTGCGGTCGGGTTCCCTTGTTTCCTGAAGCCGAACAACGGCGGATCATCGGTCGGCACCTGCAAAGCAGCAGACCGCGCGGACTTGATCAAAGCTCTGCAGGAGGTCAGCGCCTACGACCGTACCGTCCTGATTGAAGAGTTCATCCGCGCCCGGGAGATTGAAGTCGCCATCCTGGGCAATGAGAAGCCCAAAGCTGCTGTGATCGGCGAAGTCGCCACCAGCGACCAGGTCGACTATTACGATTACCAGGCCAAGTACTTTATGGCGGACGGCGCGGCCGTCCTGATCCCGGCCGACCTGGACGAGAAAACGGCAGCCAGGGTGCGCCGCCTGGCCATCAAGGCCTACAAAGCCCTGGGCTGCGCCGGTCTCGCGCGGGTCGACTTCTTTCTCAGCCGTGACGACGGCCGGCTGATGATCAACGAAATCAACACCCTGCCTGGGTTTACGCCGATCAGCATCTACCCCAAGGCCTTCGCCGCGGCGGGGTTGCCGCTCGATAAGCTGGTCAGGAAGCTTTGCCGGCTGGCTATCGACGAGCAGCAAGCCCTGGCCCGCCGGGAGCTGATTTGATGCTGGCGTCGGAACGGCCGATCGGCGTCTTTGATTCCGGCTTGGGCGGCCTGACGGTCCTCAAGGAGATCAAGCAGCTGCTGCCCGGCGAGAGCACCGTTTATTTTGGCGATGTCGGCCGCACACCCTACGGCAACAAGTCACCGGAAACGGTCGTGAAGTATTCGCGGCAAATCGTTCGTTTCCTGCAGGAACAGCAGGTCAAAATGATCGTCATCGCCTGCAATACGGCCAGTGCCTGTGCGTACGACGATGTCCGCTCCTTGGCCGGCGTTCCGGTGGTCGAGGTTGTCTCGCCGGGCGCCGAGGCCGCGGTCCGGACGACCCGCAGCGGCCGGATCGGCGTGATCGGCACCCGCGGAACCGTCAGCAGCGAAGTCTATGTCCGGGCGATCCGCCAGGCTGCCGGTCCGGATGTCCGGATTTACCAGCAAGCTTGCCCGCTTTTCGTCGGACTGGCAGAGGAGGGCTGGTGGGACAACGCCATTACGCGCAGCATTGCCGCCGAATATCTGGCACCGCTCTGTCAGGAGAAAGTCGACACCCTGGTGCTGGGCTGCACACATTATCCGCTGCTGATCGATGCGATCGCCAGCGTGACCGGACCGGATGTCCAGCTGGTCAACGCCGGTCGCCGCGTGGCCGAGGAGGTCCGAAAGGCGCTGGCCGATGCGGGGCTTCTGAATCCAGGCCGGAATGTGCCGGCGCACCACTATTTCACAACCGACAGTGTCAGCCGTTTCCAGGAACTGGGCGGCGCTTTCCTGGCGGAACCCATTGGCGACGCCCGCCGGATTGACATCGAACAGTACTGAGAAAGGAAGCCAGGCCGCATGGAACCCAATGTTTTACTTACAATCGAGGGACAGCAGTGGAATGATGCGGATAAACCGCAGGCCATCCGGCTGACAACCGAGGGGCGCCTCTACCGGCGCGACCCGGCTTGGTACATCGTATACGATGAAAGCGCGGTCAGCGGAATGGAAGGCACCCGCACGACCATGCGGGTGTCCGATGACGGGTCGGTTTCCCTGATCCGGACTGGCACGCATGGCATGAATCTGACCTTCCTGGCCGGCAGCCGTCACATCACGCGCATGGAAACACCTTACGGCGATCTGGATGTCGAAGTCTATACCAGCCTGGTGCAAACAAAGATCAGTGAAACTGGCGGCTACATCCACCTGGGGTACTCCATTGACCTGAACAACCGCGACCGCATGAACACGCGGCTGGACGTCGAGATCAAACAGCGGCAGCAACCGGCCAATTGACCCGCCAAAGGTTTTGTACCGCGGCACTGGTCAAGATTGGAAACCGGCGGCGGGCATCCGCAGCCGAAGGGAGGACAAGCCCGAGTTGAATGAAAAAGAAAGATCCGCAACAATATCCAGATAGCATATTACAGAGTAAGTTCCATAATAGCTAACACAGCGCAGCGAATGTCAACGAGAAACGCCGGATTTGTGCTAAAATGAAACCAA
>JAEXPB010000122.1 GCA_023438965.1 Bacillota bacterium
ATATGGGCCTTTCATCCTTTTATCAGCCATCCTTTGCGTCAGTAGTAACATGAATCGCCGGAATTGTCAATGCGAGCATGACTGATTTGTGCAAATTCTATGTCGGTTTGTGTATGGCGCGTCGGCAGCAGGCAAACCTATACTAAGGGTAAGGGGGGAGAACCATGATCAGCGGATTTTATCAAAATCGTGCCCATCTGGACCGGGAATTTGAATGTCCCGGCTGGAACAGCGAAAGCGGCCAGGATGCGGGGACGCTGTCGGCAAACCTGCAGTCCTTTGTGGATGGCCAGACCGGCTTGCCGATGCCCCTGCTGCGGGCGAAAGCTTTCGACTTTCTCCTGACTCATGCGCAAATCGAAATCAACCCGTACAATATCTTTGCCGATAAAATCAACATCGGCATCGATTATACCGGAAGCGCCGGTCCGGATATCTTTGCCAACAATCTTTATTATCGGTTCCACAAGGAAGTCAAGGAGCGTGAAATCCCGCTCGAACATCAACGGGACCTGCAGGCGGAGCGCATCGGCATCGGGACAGCCTGGGCGGATTATTGGCATACCCTTCCGGACTGGAACGAGGTTTTGCGGCTGGGATTCCCGGGCCTGCTGCGGCGCGCCATCGAGACCAAAGCAGCAAAGGCCGCTTCCGGCGAACTGACGCCGGATCAGGCTGTTTTCTATGATTCGGTCATCATCAGCTATCAGGCGATTATGAAATACATCAATCGTCTGTACGAGGAATCGTTGCGGTATGCTATCGCGCCCTATTCGGAATGTCTCAAACAGATCACGCAGCATCCGCCACGGAACCTGTACGAGGTGCTGGAGACGGTTTACCTGTACTTGTCCATGGAGGAGATCGGCGTCGAGCGGTGCCGGTCGCTGGGCTTGATTGACCGGCTCTATTTGCCGTATTACCAGGCTGACATTGCCAGCGGCCGTTTCTCGGTCGACGAGATCAAGGAAATGTTCCGCTACTTTTTCAACAAATTCAACGCCGCCAAACGGTTTGCCGCCCAGCCGCTGTCCTTGTGCGGCACCTGGCCTGACGGGCGGGACGCCGCCAACGAACTGACCATGCTCATTCTGGATGTTTACGGCGAGCTGGGTAACCTGAATCCGAAAATCCAGATCCGGTACCATGCCGGTTTGCCTGATCAGGTTTTCAATAAAATCCTGCAACTCATCCGCCAGGGTCAGAGCAGCATCGCCATCCTCAATGACGAAGCGATTTACCGGGGCTATGAGAAAATCGGCATTCCGCGGGCGGTTGCAGTCGATTATGTGCCGATCGGCTGTTATGAACCGGTCATCATCGGGAAAGAAGACGCGATGATCTGCGCCTGTTTTATGAATATCACCAAAGCGGTGGAATTCGCCCTGACCGGCGGCAGCGACCAGCTGACCGGGGAAGTTTTCGGCCTCGAGACACCGAACGATTATCCGACTTATGCGGCCTTCCTGGCCGCCTTTTACCAGCATCTGGATTATCTGGTCGCGTACTTTATCGACAATATTGACAAGCAAACGAAGCTGAGCCTGCTCATCAACCCGTCGCCAGTCTATTCCGGCTCGATCCGGTCCTGCCTGGAGAAAGGCCGGGATGTTTTCTCAGGCGGCATGACCTATAGCAATACCACGGCCAAATGCTATGGCATCGCCACGACGGTTGACTCTTTGCTGGCGGTCAAGAAGCTGGTTTACGACGAAAAACTGATCACGCTTGCCGCTTTGCGGGAAGCGCTGCGCAACGATTGGCAAGGTTATGAGCGAATCCAGTCGATCATCAAGCATGACCCGAATAAATACGGGAACAACCGGGCCGAACCGGATCAACTGATGGTCGATATTTATAACCATCTGGCGACCGCTATCGTCGGCCGCCCGAACGCCCGGGGCGGCGTCTACCGGTTGGGCGCCGACTCGATCGCGATCAATGTCCAGGAAGGGAAACGGACCGGCGCCACACCGGACGGACGCAACGCCCGCCAACCGGTTTCGAAGAATATCTGCGCGGTCAGCGGCATGGAGCGGAACGGTCTGACGGCATTCATGCAGAGCATTTTGAAGCTGGACCATGACAGCCTTTTGGGGAGCGAACCGCTAGACTTTATTATCCATCCCTCCGCTGTCCAGGGCGAAGCCGGCCTGAAAGCGATGAATGCCCTGTTCAGGACTTATTTCGCGCAGGGGGGCATCACGCTGCAGGGCAATGTCTTCAATTATGAAAATCTGCTGGCGGCGCAGAAGGATCCGGAAAAGTACAAGTATCTCCAGGTGCGTCTGTGCGGCTGGAACGAGTATTTCGTCAATCTGTCGCTGGTTCAGCAGAACGAATTCATCAGGCAGACACAGAGCAAGCGAGGTTAACATGGTCAAGGGCAGGATTGCCGGTATCAAGCGCTTGGAAATCCATGACGGCGAGGGCATCCGAACGACACTTTTCCTGAAAGGATGCCCTTTGAACTGTATTTGGTGCCATAATCCGGAGACCATTTCATCCCGGCCGGAGGTGGCTTATCTCCCGGACCGGTGCATCGGCTGCGGCGCCTGTATTTCCTTGTGCGCCGCCCATCGCATTTCGGAGGGCAGGCATGTCTTCGACCGGCGCCTTTGCCGGGGGTGCGGCCGCTGCGCGGAGGCCTGCCTTGGCGAGGCACTGACCTTTTATGGCCGGGAAGTGACGCCCGGAGATGTCTTGCCGCTCCTGACCGAAGACCGGATTTTCTATGCCGGCAGCGGTGGCGGGGTGACGATTTCCGGGGGCGAACCGCTGCTGCAGGCGGATTTCTGCCGGGAACTGCTGCGCCTGCTGAAAGCAGAGGATATCCGCACCGCTGTGGACACTTGCGGGCATGCACCGCGAGCGCAGCTTGACAAACTGCTGGATGTTACGGACATTTTTCTCTACGACATCAAAAGTCTGGACGAGCAAAAACATATCCGCTGCACAGGGCAATCGAACCGGATCATCCTGGACAACCTGGTTTATCTTCTCGGCAGGGGTAAACCGGTGGAAATCAGGATTCCGCTGATCCCGGCCGTCAATGACGACCAGATCGAGCCGATCGGCCGGTTCCTGGCTGCGCAGGGCTTCCGGGGCCAGGTCAAGGTGTTGCCCTATCATGATTTTGCCTCCGGCAAATATGCCGCGCTGGAAAAGATGAACACCCTGCCCGGCGTTCCCCGGCCTGACGCCGCCCAGGTAGCGGTTGCGGCGGCTAGATTGCGCGCCTGCGGCCTGGATGCGATCAGCGGATTGGCATAGCCAATAAACCGGATCAATAATCGAGACGGACGATCGCTTTTTGCGCCAGGCTCGCGTGAATCGCTTCGCAAGTACGCGTGGCGATGATTGCTTCCTCGCCGCTGGGATATTGGCCATGCAAGGCAGCTAGCGGCAGACCGTCTTTCAGATGCCGGACCAGCCGGACAAAATGCAATATCGATTCGCAGGTATAACCGCCCAATGGTGCGCCATAGAGGGCATCTTCCGCTTCGGTTCTGGCGAACGGGTTGATGACCCGGCAATGGGGTTCGCCGGCATAGCTGGCGAACATTCCCCGATCCTGGGAATCTATTTCACAAATTCCTTCCGTCCCGACCAGGCGGATCTGCTGGTTGACGATGCTGGGGAAGTTCTCCGGCAGAATCCAGGCAGTCTGGAAATTGATGATCGCGCCGTTATCGTAGATCACCTGAGCGGATATCTGATCATAGGTGTCCAACCCCAAACCCAGCAATTTCTGTTTGTTACCGCTGGCCAGGACCTGCACGGGTTTGGCATCCAGCAGCCAATAGACCAGATCATAAAAGTGGGTGCCCAGAAACCAGGCCGGCGAACTCTGGTTTGCCCACTTTTTGAACCAGACCGACGGAACCTCGATCCGATCCTCCATATGCACATCGCCATAGAGCACCCGGCCCAACTTGCCCTGGCTGACGTTCCTTTTCAAAACCTGGTGGGCCGGGTCGAACCGCTTGTGAAAATCAACAAACAGCAAGATGTCCTGCTGCCGGGCGGCGGCCACCATGGCGCAGCCTGCCGCGGTACTCGTGGCGATCGGTTTCTGGCAAAGGATGTGCAGCTTCCGGGCAGCCGCATCCAGTACGATGCTCGCATGAAGATGGTCGGGAGTCACCACGGCGACCGCATCGAGAGCTTCCTGGGCGAACATGTCCCGATAATCGAGGTAGCCGCGGACTGTGAATCTGTCTGCCGCCTGGGCCAGTGTTTCGGGATTGATATCGGCCAGCGCGACCAAATCAGCCTGACCGGCGCGCGCAGCGGATGCCAGAACGTTCAAGACATGAGTGCCGTAAACACCGGCACCGATAACAGCAATTCTAGGTTTCATCCGACACCTGCTTCCGGTTAAACCGAATCCCGGTATTGTATCAAAGTCTGCGCCTGGGCGAGGGTGGCGGCTCCGGCACAAACCAGAGCATACAGGGCAGCCCCGAAGGCCGCTTCTTCTTCATGGCGGGGGATGAGCAGCTTCAGGCCGAAGCGGTGTTCGACCGCCCGGCGCAAGGCCGGATTCAACCGGATGGCATTACCGGAACCGACCAGCTGGTCCGGCTGGTTGTCCGTGATCTGGGCCATGCTCCGGCAGAGCTCATGCAATTCTTCGGCGATGCCATGCACCATGCCCTTTGCCAGGGCTCCGGGTGTGAAGTTGTCCAAGCCGATCTGGCTGATGACACCCCGTTCGAGCGGATCCCGGCGCGTTCCGCAAAAACGCGGCACAACCCGCAGGGGTTCTTCAGTCGTTTGCTCGAGCAGCTGGTCCATCCGGTCATACAGATGGCCGACGTCCGGGCAGCCGGCCATCGCCGCCACCGCGCGGAAGAAAGCCTCCAGGGCGGCATACGCCCGACCGCCGCACAAGGGCGCGCCGACCAGGATGTCGGTTCCCGGCAGGCAGGGACGCCGCTCGATCTCGGCCGCCGGATCGGGATTCACTGTCCGACTGGCGCGAATGCCGGCCGATACCTGGCTCCCCGTGCCGATGTTGACCAGGACGGCGTGCTCGAGTTGCCGGACCGAACCGATCACACTGGCCTGATTGTCGCCGATCGCGGCGCCGACAATGGCCCCCGTGCCGGTGACACCGACGCGGTCGAAACCGGTGCTGATCTCGGGCAGAAAGCCGGCGCTGATGCCGGCGCCGGTCAGAACCGCTGAGTTAAAGCGATTTTCGGCGATCAGGTAGCCGCCCAGGCTGGCCGCGTTGGAGGGCGTCAGGAGCGGCTGTCGCCGGCCGGTCAGCTTCATGGCCAGATAATCGCCGATGGTGCAGATCTGCCGGGCCTCCGGCGGGACCTGCCCGTTGGCCAGGTGATGGAAAAGTGTGGTCAGGCCGAAGCCGGAAGCCATCGGGCAGCCGGTCCGCTCCGAAAGGACCTGCGCGTAGGTGCGGCTGTCGGAAGCCGGCTGGTTGCCGCTTTCGTCCTGCCAGGTGAACAGGGGGCTGACGGCGTCGCCCCGGCCGTCGACATACAGAATACCGTGCATCTGGCCGGTAATGCCGATGCTGGCCAACGGGCCGTCCGATTGTTCGATTTCGGCCAGAAGACCGGCGGCCTGCCGCCAGATCCGGCCGGCATCCTGGCAACGATTAAAGGCCGCCGGACCGGTCATCGCCGCCTGATTGGGCCGGGTGAAGCTCCGGACGACATTGCCGTCGTCCACATCGAGCACCACGGCGCTGAGGGTTGTCGTACCGATATCCAGACCTAAGGCGCGCATGGGGCATCGCCCTCCATTGCCGTGGCAGACAGCTCCTGCCGGATGATCCGCCCGCCGGTCATGACCAGTTTGATCGAAATGTCTTCATCGAACAACAGAATATCCGCATCGCAGCCCGGCGCGATCCGGCCTTTCTGAGACGCGCCGGCGCAGCGGGCCGGCGTGAGCGCCGCCATCGCCACGACTTCTGGCAGAGGCAGGCCGACCGCACAGTGTAAATGGCGGACCATCTGGCCGACCGCGGTGACGCTGCCGGCAAAGGCTTGCCGGTCCGGCAACTTCATCACACCATCCTCATAAAGGACGGACAGGCCGTTGCTCTGGCGATAGACGGTCCCTTCGGCCAAGTCGGCAGCCGTATAATCCAAGCCGTCGCTGATGACCGAAATCCGGTCCGGACCCTTACATTTGTAAATCAGACGCAGCAGGTCGGCCGGCAGATGACGCAGATCGGCGATCACCTGCACGGTCAATTCGTCGAAATAAAGTCCTGCTTCGACCACGCCGGCCACCCGGTAGGCGTTTTTGCGCACGACGGTCGAACAGCCGGAGTAAAGATGCGTGACGTCGCGGTAACCGGCTTCGATAGCCGCGGACACCTCGGCAAAAGTGGCATTGGAATGAGCGACGGAAGGCAGGATGCCCTGGCCGGCCAGCCGTCGGCCAAGCTCCAGCCCGCCGGGCAGCTCGGGTGCCGCGCCCATGATCCGCACGCCGTCGAGGCGCGCCATGAGGTCGTCCAGATCACAGTCCGCCGGCGCGCGCAGGGTGTCAACCGCCTGGGCGCCGGACTGGGCGGCGGACAGGAAGGGACCTTCCAGATGGACGCCCAGGATATGGCAGTCGGAACAAAGATCCTTCGCCTGATTGATCGCTG
>JAEXPB010000063.1 GCA_023438965.1 Bacillota bacterium
CTGACCGCGTGTACAGTTATGGGCAGTCGGACATTGCCCTGGTCACCGAAGGGATCAATTGCGGCACATCGCGCAACACCGGCTCCGACAAGCAAACCTACTATAAACTGACCCTGGCCGGGACGGAACCGGATTCGGTCGGCGAAATGGCCCAAACCCTGTTCAACGGCCAGTGTGTCGACGGCGATATCGCCTTGGCGGAGGCCGCCTTGTCCGCCCAATGCTTTCTCCGGCTGGCCGATCTGGGCGTGCCATTTCCGACTAACCGCTATGGCGAATATATCGGTTATAAAACCGATCATGATCCGCGGCAGCGGGCGACATCCGTCGGACCGCTCACCTCGAAGCAAATGACCGAAGCGCTGGAAAAGGCTGTTCAGGCTAAATCGATCCCGATTTTCGACCATTGCCAGGTTGTGGCGGTCCTGAAAGCCGGCGGCGAAGCCCGGGGGCTGCTCTGCCTCAATCTGGAGGCTCCCGGCGATCCTGACCGCCGATTGATCGCCTTCAATTGCCGCAGCGTCATATATGCCACCGGCGGTCCGGCCGGCATGTATGCCAATTCGGTATATCCGAACGGACATCTGGGCGCCACTGGCGTGGCATTCGCTGCCGGGGTGGCAGGCCGGAACCTGACGGAATGGCAATATGGCCTGGCTTCCGTCCAACCGCGCTGGAATGTTTCCGGAACTTACATGCAGGTGCTGCCGCGCTTTATCTCGACTGATCAAACGGGCGGTGACGAGACGGAATTCCTGGCCGATTTTTTCGCTGACCGCGGTGAACTCCTGACCAAGGTCTTCCTGAAAGGGTATGAATGGCCGTTTGATGTGCGTAAAGCGGCGACCGGTTCATCGATCATCGATATTCTGGTTTATATGGAAAGCTGTCTGAAAGGGCGGCGCGTCTTCCTCGACTTCCGGACCAATCCAGGCGGCACAGACATCGATTTTAGCGGCCTGAGCCCGGAAGCCCGCGAATATCTGGCGAAGGCCGGTGCCCTGTTCGGCACGCCCCTGGAACGCCTCCGGCACATGAACGCTCCGGCGGTTGAATTCTATCGCGACAAAGGTGTGGACCTGGCATCCCAACCCCTGGAAATTGCTCTCTGCGCCCAGCACAATAACGGCGGGCTGGGCGTCGATCTCTGGTGGCAGACCAGCCTGCCCGGCTTTTTTGCTGCCGGCGAGGCCGCGGCCAGCCATGGCGTGTACCGGCCGGGCGGCAGTGCGCTCAATGCCGGTCAAGTGGGTTCGACCCGGGCCGCCCGCTTCATCAGCCTGAACCGCCGGGGCGACCCGGTCCGGCCCCGGCAGTGGGCCCGGGACTGCGCCGATCAGGTCAAGCAAGTCATCAGCCTGGCCGACTGCGCCATCGGGAGCCGGAACACCATTGACCAGCTATGGCGGCAAACACAGGCCGACATGAGCCGGGTTGGCGCCGCCATCCGGGACAGCGCCGCCATTCAGGCGATGATCACGACGCTCCGGCAACAGCTCGACCATTTCCGCGAGCTGGCCCGGATAACGTCGGCCGGGGATCTGGGGCGGCTTTTCCGGCTGCAGGATATTCTGACCTGCCAATACACCTATCTCGGCGCCATGGCCGATTATGCAGAACAAGGCGGCCAAAGCCGGGGATCAGCGCTTTATACCAGCGCGGATGGTAATCTGCCGGATCCGCGCCTGCCGGGAATGTTCCGGTTCACGCTCGACGATGGCCAACGCGGCGGCCTGACTCAGGAAACGGTTTTGGCCGGCGGCCGCTGCAGTTTCAACTGGCGGCCAGTCCATCCGATACCCGCCGGGGACGATTTTTTTGAAAACGTGTGGCGCGATTTTCGACAGACCGGCAATGTCTACTGAACCCAGCCGATAATCTGCTATAATGGTGGCAAGCTGCGATCCTCAGGCGTCGTAAAGAAATTAGTTGTTCTTTGCAAACGCTGTCCTGCGGCTGAAAACGGAGGACTGGACATGACAAGACGCAAGGCTCTGGTTGCCCTGGGCGGCGGCCCCTCTCCCGTCATCAATGCTTCCCTGGCCGGGGTTATCGACCGCTGCCGGGATTACCCGGATGCGATCGGCGGGCTGTACGCTGCCTGGCACGGCGTGGAAGGCATCCTGAAAGAGGAGCTGATCGACCTGGACCGGCAGGATCCTGCCGAGCTGGCCCGGCTTCGCCAGACGCCGGCTTCCGGCGCCATCGGCACCTGCCGCTACAAGCTGGGTTCCGGCCAGGCCGAAGACTTCGAACGGATCGTCGCGGTCCTGCGCGCGCACGATATTGGCTGTTTTTTCTACATTGGCGGCAATGAATCGATGGACACCGCGAACAAGGTTTCCCGCCTGGCGCACGAACGCGGCCTGGACCTGATTGTGACCGGCGTGCCCAAAACGATTGATAACGATGTAGGTGACGAGGCCTTCACGATCATCGACCATACACCCGGATATGGCAGCGCAGCCCGTTATTGGGCCAACGTGATCCAGAATACGGAGGAGGAGAGCCGCGGCATGTCGGTTTCCGAATGCGTGTCCGTCTGGCAGGCCATGGGGCGACGCTCCGGCTATATCACGGCTGCCGCCCGGCTGGCCGATCCGGAACGGCGCCTGCCGCTGCAGCTCTATTTTGCCGAAGCCGGCCATAACCTGGACACCCTGGCCGAGAATGTCAACCGGGAGCTCCTGCGCTCCGGCCGTTGCATCGTCGTTGTCAATGAGGGTTTCGATGTCGGCCATATCGGCGCCGCCCGCGATGGGTTCGGCCATATCGAATATGGCGCCAGCCAGCAGACGGCGGCCCAGATTGTCGTCAACCATTTGAATGCGGTCGGCCTGAAAGCCCGCGGCCAGGCGACCGGCCAGATTCCGGGCATCCTGCAGCGCTCGGCCTCCATCCACCGATCGGTTGTCGACATCGATGAGGCATATGCGGTGGGTGCGCATGCCGTCGATGTGGCCAATCGGTTCGGCACCGGCTACATGGCGACCATTCTGCGGGAGCCGGGTTCGGAATACCGAGTGCGATACAGCCATGTCAGCCTGCGCACAGTCGCCAATTCTGAACGCTTCCTGCCGGCGGCCTGGATCTCAGCCGATGGGCTGGATGTTACCGATGACTTCATCCGCTATGCCCAGCCGCTGATCGGCGACCGCTGGCCGGACATCCCGCTGGAAAACGGCCTGCAGCGTTTCGCCCGCCTGGACATCCGCCTGCTGCCGCCGCGCTGCCCGGCCTACGTACCGGTAGGCTTGCGCTGACATGCCTGCCCTGCCGGACCTGACCGGCTGGCTTTGGCTGGCGGTCTGGCTGGCCGTATTCAGCATTCCCGCCTTTGTCCTGATGGGCATCGACAAGTCGCGGGCGATCCGTCGCCGTCGGCGCATTCCGGAACGGGCCTTTTTCGTGTTGGCTCTGTTGGGCGGCGCCGCAGGGGTCATTGGCGGCATGCTGGCTTTCCGCCATAAAACCCTGCATCGCAGCTTCAGGATCGGCGTGCCTTTGCTCGGCCTGCTGCAGCTGGCTGCCGCGGTTTACCTGCTGGCCTTGTATGCCGCGGGCTTGCGGTAAGCACCGTTTGCCTGATTTCGGCAATTCCGGTCAGGTCGGCTGGTTGCGATTGACTTTGCGGTATTCGGACGGCGCATAGCCGGTCTGGTCCTTAAAAAGCCTGGAGAAATAACAAATATCATGGATGCCGACCTGGCGCGCGATATCCGACAGGGTGTCGTCGCTGGTCAACGCCAGCTGCGCCGCCCGCGCCACACGCCGCCGCCGGATATACTGGATCGGGGAGA
>JAEXPB010000099.1 GCA_023438965.1 Bacillota bacterium
ATTCCTTACAGGCCGAAGAACAGAATCGGGATCAGGATGACGGTCGGCCGGCCTTCGGCGACCATCTGGATGACGCCGCGATTGGCGCCCTGCACGCTGGCGCCGGCACGCAGGGTGACGTCGAAGGTAACCTCGTTGCTGGTCACACTGGACCGATGCTGCAGGTTGAGATGCTTGCGGCCGTCGACCAGTTCGAAACCGTCCGGCAGGTAGTAGGTGATGTCGACATGGCGCGGCTCGGGCAGCAGATTGCGCAGGTTCAGCCGGATGACCGCCTCTTCGCCGGCCCGGACATTGACGCCGGAAACATAATCGATCGTCGTGCGGGTGTGGATAAAGTCATAAACCACGCTGCCGCTCATGGCGGCCAGCCGCTTGAGGTATTCCGGCGAAGCCAGCAGTTTATCGCCGCCAAGACCGGATAGATCGGCAGCCGCGTCACTCAGGGTGACCGGTGCCTGCCAGGCGGCCAGCACCTGCGGCGTCATGTTCAGCACCCGCTCGGTCAGCGCGGTGCAGGTGCCCGGAACGCGGCAGGATCCGCGGTCGATGGCCACGGTGATGATATCGTCGCCGATGTATTTCTGCCAGTCGGCCGGCAGCGCCTTGGCTCCGTAAATGATGCCCAGGATCGAACCGATGGTCGCACCGGTGCAGTCGGTGTCGTCGCCGCAGCTGATCGCGGTCAGCAGGGATTTCTTAAAATCTCCTTCGCCGTAAAGCCAGCCGATGACAAAGTAGGCGACGTTGGCCGGCGCCTGGAACCAGCCGAGATCGGCCGAATCCTCCAGGACCAGCCGGCGGGCTTCCTTCCAGTCCAGACCCTTGGCATAGCTGTCCAGGGCGATACCGATGCTGCGGGCTACCCGGCAGTCCGCCGGAATGTAGGATAAACCGATCTGGATCAGCCGGTCCCGGTCGGACTCGACGAAAGCGGCGCTTTCCACAGCGGCGGTGAAGAGCTCGGCATAGGTGCCTTCGCCGGTGCCATGGTCGACGCAGGCGTCAAACCAGGCATAGCGGGTGGCGATGTCCGGGCAGCCCGGGGCGCAGCAAGCCCAGATTTCCGAGCGGATCCAGGCGCCATTGGAATGCCGCCAGGGATTTTCGTGATTGCCGGACAGCGGCGGCAGCAAACCGGCTTTCATGTTGCTCTTGCCCAGACCATATTCATTCCAGTGCGGCGGGATGAAATTGATCCAATACTCACCGAGCACCTGCTCGTTGACGCCCAGCGGTCCGTGCTCTTCGAGCGCCTTCAGCCAGATCAGCTGCAGATCCAGATCATCGTTGGGCAAAGGTTTGCCGGACGGCGAATTGAAGTCGCGCACATCGAGCAGCTCGCGCTTGCCCTCAAACGGCGTACCCAGCGTACCGCCGATATTCTTGCCGATCCAGCAGCCATACACTTTGTCATAAAAATCCGTTTTGTTGAAATTGGCCATCATTCATTCCTCCAGACCAGTCTAGTAAAATCGACTCAAGGTTCTGTTTTCATTATAAAAGAAAGACGGGCCGCTTGCTGTGGGCGGATTTGCGATGGATGCCGCCTATTTTTGGATCCGGGCGGCAGCTTCGCTCCGGGATAATCCCGGCGGCACGCCCATGATTTTCTTATACACCTCATAAAACTGCTTGCGGTCCTGGTAGCCTACTTGCTGGGCGATTTCCTCGATGCTCAAACCGGTTTCGTGCAGCAGGCGGGAAGCCTCGAGAATGCGCTTTTCGGCAATGAATTCAGTCAGGTTCTTGCCGCAATAATCTTTAAAGACCTTGCTGAAGTAGGACGGATTGTAGAAGCACTTCTGGGCCAGCTCCGGCAGCGTGATCCGCCGGGCGAAGTTGTCTTCAATATATTGCAGGATTTCCGGCATGAGCCGGCTCATCTGGTTGATGATCGCTGCGGAGTTGGCCTGCTGCATGGCCCGGAAAATCTTGGTCAGCAGCACGAGCAGGTATCCCTTGAGAGCGGTTTTATAGTTGACCGCCTGAAGCCGGAATTCGTCGATCATGCTGTGCAGCAGCTTCTCGACTTCCAGCATCTCATGGCCGCTGAACAGCAGCATCGGAATCAGCTTGTCCACCGGCAGTTCAAAGTCGGCGAAGGAGGACAGCGCGAGAATTTCCATTGCGTTGGCGACATGGATCAGCTCATGGTCGATAAACTGCGGATTGACCAGGCAGTTGACGATCTCCATTTCGCCGGCCGGGGAGAAGGCATGGGTCTGGCCGAAGTTGATGAACAGCAGGTTGCCGCGCTGTACCTTGTAGGATCGGCCGTTCACGCTGTGCTGGCCGCGGCCGGACAGGATGTAGACAATTTCCAGAAAATCATGGGTGTGTTCGGATTCATCTTCATGCGGCATGTAGGAATAGACATTGATCTCTTCGTCCGGGCAGTTTTGGGTACCTAGTTTGTATTGTTTCATCCAGCCGCACCTCAGGTTAATGCAATGCTTCTGCAGATATCTTACCATGAAATGAAAAGCTCCGGCGATCTATGATATGATAAGGAAAACAAGTTTTTGCCGCAAGG
Source organism: Bacillota bacterium (assembly GCA_023438965.1). Taxonomy (GTDB): domain Bacteria; phylum Bacillota; class Clostridia; order Saccharofermentanales; family UBA5734; genus UBA8949. Next base: position 2,537 of record JAEXPB010000099.1, read on the forward strand.
GAGTGGAAATGACATGGTCAGCACGGCGCAAGAGAAAAAATTGTTGCAGTTGTTCCCGGTGCTCCGGGCGCTGTCCGGGCAGGACCGCCAGGCTTTGTTCCAGGCCGGACAGGTGATCGAGCTGCCGCGGGGCCAGATGCTGGTCCAGCAGAATCAGCAATGCCAATTCATCCCGCTGGTGCTCAGTGGCCTGCTGCGTGTATTCAAGCTCTCGCCAAATGGCCGCGAGATGACCCTGTTCCGCACCGGACCGGGTGAGACCTGCCTGATGTCGATTGCCTGCCGCCTGAAAGATGAAGAATTTCCAGCCCTGGCCCAGGTCGAGGATGCGGCGGCGCTATTCATGGTGCCGGTGCCGGTCTACCAGCAGATCCTGGACCGCTTGCCCGCCTGGAAGGATTTCCTGATCATCACGCTCTATGACCGCCTGGCCGAAACCATGCAGACGCTGGAGGCGGTGGCCTTCGACCGGACCGACCGCCGCCTGGCCGATTGGCTGCTGGCGCGTGTGACCGACGGCAACAATCAGATCCATACCACCCACGAAACGATTGCGGTCGAGTTGGGCACGGCCCGTGAAGTCATCTCCCGCCTGCTGGGCGAATTCAAGAGCCATGGTGCGGTCCGGCTTGGCCGCGGGCGCATCGAGATCGTCAAGCCTGCTCTCCTGCGGGAATTGCTGGATGAATGATCCGATCGGCCGGCTATTCCCGGATAACACGCTGGAAACAACCAAAGAGGTGTTTATGAACAACCCGCTTGACAACCAACCGGATTTCCCGCTGCTCAGCCTGCGTTTCATGAACTGCGCCGCCGATTACCAGTCGGCGGCCGGCATCCTGTTCGGCGCGCCCTATGAC
>JAEXPB010000152.1 GCA_023438965.1 Bacillota bacterium
GCTTGCTTCCGGCAGGCAAGGACGAGATTCTGATAAAAGAGGCCAGAGGCGTCGGGAACTTGCGGCAGGATTTGGTGCTCAATTTGTTCCGGACGCAGCGGGGCCATGGTGCGGCTGGTGCCGACCAGCGGATCAACACCCTCGGAGACGACGACATTGGCTTGTTTCTTGATCCGGGAAACCCGGGCGTTCCGGGCTGAGAAATCGTCAATCTTCATTGTGCCGGAATCACCGTAAACGAACCAGCGCGGCAGCTTTTCCAAGGCGAATACGCCACATTCCACATGGGCGGATGCCTGATCGTCGAAAACCATTTCCAGCCGGAAGTAGTCGTCGACCAATGGCGTGTTGACCGACCAGCACTGGGCGAAAATCCGGGTCACCTGGCGGCCGTCAAACAACTGGAGCAGTTGGTCAACCTGGTGAACGCCCCAGTCGTATAGCATGCCGCCGCCATAGGCAGGGTCGGCCCGCCAGCCAAAAACAATACCGCGTTCGCCAAGAACACGCGATTCAACCGCAATCGGCTTGCCCAGCAGGCCGTCGGAGATAGTCTGCTTCAGCAGCAGAAAATCGGCGTCCCAGCGGCGATTTTGGTGGACCGTGAACAAATTGCCGGTTTCCCGGGCGACAGCGATGATTTCATCCAGTTCGGCGGTGTTCAGGGTGACCGGCTTCTCGCAAAGCACGTTCTTGCCGGCGCGCAGCGCCTCGATGGCCAGATCTTTATGATACTGGTTCGGTGTTGCGATGACGACCAGATCCAGGTCCTCTTGCTTGAGGAAAGCCTGGCGGTCGGCGAAGAAAGCCAGGCCGGCGGCCTCAGCCGCATCCTGCTTGCCAGCGTCAATGTCGTGCACCGATGTTATCGTCAGGCCATCAGTCGCTTGCGCTTTTTGCAAATGGCAGTTGCCCATATAACCAAATCCAAGAATACCAGCCTTAATCATGAAAGCGAACCTCATTTCTAGATTTTCCTTGACAATTTTACGCCCTGCGGCTGGTAAAAGGCAAGGGCGGAAGCCTCTGCCTGGCCACCCAAAATGCAGATTCATCCCATTTTCAGGCCTGTTTCGCTAATATTTGATAAAAGTCGACAGATTTATGCTATTTGTAACGCCAGCCGGCCAAGGCGAATTTTCGAATTCTGCCACGCCAAGCCATGCTATACTGAGAAGGTACGAGCCAATGCAAAAAAACGATATCAGCTGACTTAAGCAGGAGGACAAACGGATGGGCAGCGAATATAGACAACAGATCGGGCGAACCATCGCGACAGATGTCGTTGTGTGCGGCGGCGGCTGCGCCGGATTTGCGGCCGCCCTGGCCTGTGCCCGGCTCGGCGTGCGCACCGTGCTGCTGGAGAAGACGCAAATGATCGGCGGCACAGCTACCGCCGGCCTGGTTGGACCATTCATGACCTCCTTTGACGGCCGGGGGGAACGCCAGATTGTCAAAGGCCTGTTTGACGAGATGGTAACCCGGCTGGAAGCGCGCGGCGGTGCCGTCCATCCCGGCAAAACCGGTGATGGCTCCGCATACGGCTGCTATTATCAGGGATACACCCGACGGCACAATAATGTCACGCCCTTCCGCTCGGACATGCTCCAGCTCTTGCTGCTGGACATGCTCAACGAGGCTGGCGTGGAATTGCTGATCAATTTCACGGTCATCGATGTGGCCCGGAACGGTGAACAGGTCACCGGCGTGATCGGGCATGACGGCAGTGAACTGCGCCAATACGCAGCCAAGGTGGTGATTGACTGCACAGGCGATGCCTTGGTCTGCTACAAGGCAAATGCCGTACGCCCGGAGTGTCTGGCCCCGGACTATGCGGTTCAGCCGATGACGACCTTTTTTTCCGTTTATGGCGTCGATGATGCGCAGATCGACCAATACATCACCGAGCATCCGGAGGAACGGGGCATGCTCTTTCGGCATCAAATTGAGCAGGCCATGGCCGCGGGCGAGTATCCGATTCCCCGAAATAAAATCGGCATGCACAAGGGCAGCAACGCCGGTGAATGGAAGATGAACTGCACCCGCATCCAGGGACTGAATCCACTGGACCCGGCCGACCTGACGACCGCCTACTGGACCGGCTTGCGGCAGATATTCTTCCTGATGGATTTTCTGAAAACGCTGCCCGGACTGGCCAATGTCCAGCTGAAAGAAATCGCCCCCCGGCTAGGAATCCGGGAATCCCGGCGCCTGGACGGCGCATATAGCCTGGAGACGGCGGATCTGATCGAGCCGCCGCGGGTTTTTACCGACACGATCGCCCTGGGCAGCTTCCTGCTCGACCTGCATCCGTCCAGCGGTTCGCGCGCCGGCATCGATGAACGGCCAATCGTTGCGAACTGCTTCCAGATACCTTATCGCGTGCTGCTGCCGCGCACGATCGACGGACTGCTGGCCGCCGGCCGCTGCGTCAGCGCATCCCGCGACGCGCTGTCCTCGATCCGCGTGATGCCGCAGGCGTTTGCTATGGGCGAGGCGGCAGGAACAGCCGCCGCGCTCTGCTGCCGGAGAAACCGGCAGCCGCGCAGCCTGGACACAGCTGAACTCCAAGCGCAGCTGCAGGCGCAAGGCGCTGTCATCGCCTGACGCCTATTCGATCCGAACACCTGTTTCAGCGTCGAAAACAGCGGTGGTCATCGGCGCAAGCCCGGTCGTCACCGTATGACCCGAGCGAAGCCGGAGTGTCAGGACCTCGTCTTCAACCGCGGTGATCACGACCAGACCACTGCCGGCGAGGATGGTTTCGCCGCCGTCGCTGTAAACATGCGCACCGGCAAGTCGAAAGAGTTCGCGCAGGATGCCGGCATGCAGGGGCGGCAGGCTGAAGAACCAGGCGGTGGAATCGGGCAGCCGCCTGCAGGCTGCCGCGGGAATACCGCTTTCCGGGAAAATGCCGACCAGTTGGGTATCCGGAGATTGGGCGACCGGATTGACCGGCAAATCCGGAACGAACATCGGATCGAAAGGTTCCTTGACTGAAAAGGAAAGCGCGGGAAGCAGCGTGCCGCAAGACCGGAAGGAGAAGCCGACGGCCGCCTTCTTTACCTTGATGCCGGTCAGACCGCTGATATTGTCCGCAGCAGAGCGCCATTCATCAAAATAGCCGGCAGCGTGAATCCAGACCAGATGCCGGTCCCCCCGGGCGATCGTGTCCCGGATGAACCGGCGCCGGCAGGCATCCATCTGTACCGTGTTGACAAAAACAACGCATTTATAGACTGACCAGTCGACGTTCCGGATATCGTGCAGATAGATGCAGTCGTAAGCCACCCCGGTGTGGCCCAGGGTATCCAGCAGCCGTTCCTCGATTTCGCGGCTGGCCAGAGCATTGTGCGGCATATAATAATAGGCATCTGTATCGAAGATCAGGGCCACGTCGGCTGTTGGCCGAAAAGGCGACAGCGCATATTTTTCACCGATCCGGTAAAGCCGACGCACCTCCGAGAGCAGCTCGGGATGATCCCACCAGCCGCTTTTGCGGTAAATATTGCTAGGCAGGAGACGATGATCATAGTACCAGCAGCCCATGCCGTGAGTGATGCTTTCCAGGACATCCCGGCGCAGCAAGGCGATGGATTCGCGGCGATGGGCGGGATCACCGCCGACGAAATCACCGGTGCCGATCGGATGCTGGTCCATTTCGGTCAGCCAGAGGAGACCGTTCAGCCGCGCCGACTCGTGCAGGCCGCGCGAAACGCTTACCCCCCTGATGCAGCGGGTAGCTGTAAAATAGGGGAAGGGCGCGCACAGGAAATCGACGGCACCTGACTGATACAGCGTATCCACCTCGAGATGGCCGCCGATCGTCGCATAAAGACCCCGGCAGGAACCGAAGAAATAACCGTAGAACGATCCGATCAGCACCGGCCGGTTCCAGCTTTGCCGGACAATCCGGCAGAAATGGATGATCGCTTCGGGCACGGTCAGCTGCAGGCACTTGAGCGAATCCATGGCGGCGTGTTCGGCGGCCGGATCGCGGAACATACCGTCGCTGCCGGCAAACCGGGTATCGGGCGGTGACAGCTCCGCCCGATCGCAGCACGCGCCCGGATCATGCCAGGCAAGCTGCAGCGCGGCGTCAGAACCATACTTTTCGGTCAGAAAGCGACGAAAACGGCGCTGCATGGGGGCACTGTAATCAGGGTTATAACCGGTGCCCCAGTGATGCCATTCGCCATAAACACCGCAGGCGATCTGAATGCCGATGACCCGGCAGCCTTCCGGTGAAGCCGCGAGCCGGCGGCAAGCCTCACCCAGCATGATGCCGGCATCGGCCAGCCATTTCTCCGAGGCGAGGCTGACGCGCATCCGGTTATCATAATCGTTGGCAATCAGACGTTCGAATTCACCGGTGTCGATGGCGGACGCGCTGCCGTAAACCACCAGTTCATCCGGATTGTCGCGCATCCACCAATAGGGTGCGTTGACATGCAGGCGAATGAAAATCTCAGCGTCCGGATTGGCCGCCAGGGCGCCGGCGATTTCTGAAGTCAGAAAGTCGAGATCCAAATCGCCGGTTTTGCGCCAGCCGGTCAGCAAAGCGGCATCGATCTGCACAAGATTCATCCCCTGGGCGGCAAAAAGGCCGATATTGCGCTGGGCTTGCGCCGTCGCTGTCTTCGATGCGGGGATGTCGCTCAGGGCATAAACCAGGGGTACGCGCGGCCGGCCATCAACGTAAATCATCGGGCGTCCGCTTACCAGGCGGATTTCAGCTGATAAAGGCTGCATGCAGGATCACCTCCGCTACAAGGATTATCGCATGGGTGCCGAATGCTGTCCACCCGGTGATCCGGCCTAGTCTCTGCGGCGTGCTATAATAGAGGCAGCAGGATACATGACCTCGCGTGCATTCAAGGATCAGGAAATCCGGCAGTCAGGTGGTGAATAAGACATGCGGATTTTAGAAGGGCGCTACAACAGCGCCAAAGTGTTTACCGACACCCTCGAGCCGGAGGCGGAAGAACAGATCGTCCGTCTGCTGGACCAGCCCTTTGCCGCTGCCAGTAAAATCCGGATCATGCCGGATACCCATGCCGGCGCCGGCTGCACAATCGGGACAACGATGACCATCGCCGACAAGGTGGTGCCCAACCTGGTTGGCGTCGACATTGGCTGCGGCATGGAAACCGTGATCCTGCAGGACAGCCGGCTGGAGCTGCACCAATTGGACCGCTTCATCCATGCGGCCATTCCCGGCGGTTTCGACATTCGCGACCGCGCCCATCCCTATCTGAAGGAAATCGACCTGGATCAACTGCGCTGCCGCAAGGCGATCAATCTGAAACGCGCCGAGCTCAGCATTGGCACCCTGGGTGGCGGCAACCATTTCATCGAAGCCGACCGGGACGAGCAGGACCGGCTCTATATCGTCGTGCACACCGGCAGCCGCAACCTGGGCAAGCAGACCGCCGAATTTTACCAGCATGAAGCGGCGCGCCGACTGGCCGGCCACGGCGTCGAGAAATCGCTGGCCTACTGCGAAGGGCAGCTCTTCGATGATTATCTGCATGACATGTCGATCATCCAGCAATATGCCGACTTGAACCGCAAGGCGATCATGCAGGAAATCCTGCGCGGCCTCAATCTCAAGGTGGCCGACCGGTGGACCACAATCCACAACTACATCGACCTGCAGGCGATGATCCTGCGCAAGGGCGCGATCTCAGCCCGGGCCGGGGAGCGGGTGTTGATCCCGATCAACATGCGGGATGGCAGCCTGATTTGCTTCGGCAAGGGCAATAACGACTGGAACCAGTCTGCGCCGCACGGCGCCGGCCGTCTGATGAGTCGCACGAAAGCCCGGCAGGTGATCACGCTGCACGCCTACCAGGCCAGCATGGCGGGCATCTATTCGAGCACCGTCAACGCCAGCACCCTGGATGAGGCAGCATTCGCATACAAGCCAATCGATGAAATAATCCGCAATATCGCCGAATCGGTTGAAATCGTCCGGCAGATCCATCCGATCTACAATTTTAAGGCGGCCGAATAGGCTCTGCCCTGCGGACGCTCGGCGCCGATGCGCTTAAAGTAGTAGACCGTGTCGTCCTTGGGCCGGATGTCGGTCAGCGTGCCGGTATAGTGGCGCAGGTTGATCGGCCGGTAAGGTCGCTGGAGGACTTCCTCCTCGTTGACTTCGATGCCCAGGCCCGGCTTGTCCGGGATCAGGATGAAGCCGTCGCGGTACTGCACTGCCTCGTCGGTGATTTTGGCGCGGAAAGAACCGTCGGTCAGCATGATCTCGTGGATCAGGAAATTTGGCACGCAGGCTGCCAGTTGGAGGATGCAGGCATTGGAGACCGGACCGCTCGGATTGTGGAAGGAGACCGGGATATGCTTGGCCTCGGCCATGGCCGCGATCTTCTTGGCCTCCATGATGCCGCCGGTGTGGAAGACATCCGGCTGGGCGATGTCCAGGGCGTTCTTGCTGAAAGCCTCCTGGAAGCCGTACTTGGTGTAGATCCGCTCGCCGGCGGCGATCGGGACGACCGACTTGTCGCGCACCCAGGCCAGGGAGTCCAGGTTGTCCGGCGGCACCGGCTCCTCCAGGAACATCGGCTTGAACGGCGCCAGTTCGCGGGAGATCTGGACGGCGGTGGTCGGGTTGAAGCGGCCGTGGCACTCGATCAGCAGGTCGATGCGCGAGCCGACGGCGGCGCGGACAGCGCCGACGATCGCGACGGCGCGTTCCATATCTTCATTCGAGATGGTCATGTGCGCCTTGCCGAAAGGATCCCACTTGATCGCCTGGACACCCAGGGCGACGGTCTCCCGGGCCTTGGCTGCGAAGTCCTCCGGTGTGCGGGCGCCGGTGAACCAGGCGTTGGCGTACATCTTGACCTCGTCGCGCATGCGGCCGCCGAGCAGGTTGTAGATCGGCGTATTGAAGAACTTGCCGACGATGTCCCACATCGCCATCTCGATGCCACTCAGGGCGGACATGAAGACCGGGCCGCCTTTCCAATAGGAATCGCGGTAAACCTCGAACCACATCTTCTCGATGTCCAGCGGGCTGCGGCCGAGAATCAGCCGCTTCAAGTCCTCGACGCAGCCGGCGAGAGCCATCTCGCGGGTGCCCAGCGAGGCTTCGCCCCAGCCATGCAGACCTTCGTCGGTCTCGACCTTGATGAAGGTCCAGTTGGTGCGAAAAGCATCCATGGTGAAGGTCTTGATATCGGTGATTTTCAAAGCGGCCACCTCCTGAAAATAGAAAAATCAAACAATGCCGGCCGTCGGCTGAATCAGGCCGGCGAGCGGTTCAACCCTTATAATTGCGGATCGCGTCGACATGCTCGCGGGCCAGCCGGCTGATAGCGGTGAAATCGCCGGCGCGCAGCAGATCGGGTTTGATGATCGAGATGCCGGTGCCCACGGCGACGACGCCGGCAGCCAGGAACTCGGGGATGGTCTGCGGATTGACGCCGCCGGTGGCCATGAAGGGGATATGCGAGAGGGGCGCGGCGACATTACGCAGGTAATGATAGCCGAGGTCGTCGGCCGGGAAGACCTTGACCATATCGGCGCCAAGGTCCCAGGCCAGGGTGATCTCGGTCGGGGTCATCGCGCCGGGGATGGAGACCAGCCCCAGGCGCTTCGTTTCAGCAATGACCGCCGCGTTGGTGTTCGGCGAGATGATGTAACCGGCGCCGGCCTCATAAGCGGCTTGAACCTGGGCGACGGTCAGGACGGTTCCGGCGCCGATGGCCAGCCGGCCGGCAAATTCACGATTGAGCAGGGCAATCGTACGCTGGTTGGCGGCGACCGGGTCGGGCAGGCTCTGGTTGAAAGTCGATTCCAGCAGCATGATACCGCCGTCGACCAGGGCCTGGCCGACAGCCACGATAGCATCATCCGGAACACCGCGGGCGATGACGACCAGCTTTTCCTGTTTGATCAAGGCCAAAGGATTCAAAATCATTTTTCATCCCACTTTCGATCATAGGGCAACAGGCAGATGCCAATGCCCGAATCAACGGTGAATTCGGTGCCGGTGATGGTCAGCGACTGGTCGGAGGAGAGGAAATAGACGGAGTTGGCGATGTCTTCCGGCGACGATTCGCGCCCGACCGGATATTGCGAGCGGCGCCGCTTCGTTTCCGCCTCGCCCTGCGCTTCCCAGCGCTTGGACCAGATGGCGCCGGCAATCAGGCAATTGCAGCGGATATTGTACTTGCCCAGTTCGATGGCCAGATTGTGGGTCATCGACAGGATCGCACCCTTGGAGGCTGAATAGACAATGCGGCCGGGGATCGCGGCTTTGGCATGCACCGAGCCGATCAGGACGATCGTGCCGCCGCCCTGCGGCACCATGATGCGCGCCGCTTCCTGACAACAGAAGAAGTAGCCGCGGGCGTTGCTGTTCATGACCGCGTCATAATCCTCCGGTGTTGTGTTGAAGATGTTCAGGTCGACACCCAGATGGGCGGCGTTGGCGACCAAGGCATCCAGACGGCCGAAATCGGTTTTGATCGCGGCAAATGCCTGGCGGATGCTGTCGACGCTGGCCGGATCCATGCCATAACCGGCTGCCCGGATAAACGGGAATTCAGCCATCAGTTCGCTGGCTGCCCGTTGGGCGCCCGCCGGATCGCGGCTGCTGACACAAACATCAAATCCTTCCCGGGCAAAGCGCTGGGCAATCGCGATGCCGGTGTTCCGGGTCGCACCGGTGATAAAGGCCACTTTGCGGACATGCTTGGCCAAGATGGATCACTCCTCACAATCAATCAATGATCTGACAAGATTGATTATAAAGGGGTCTATATGCCCTGACTAGGTGATTATCGTCGAATTCGGCCTGAAAAAGCAAGTAAAAACAGACGGCCGGACGAATCGATGTTGCGGCCGGCTGGTGGCAGATTCACCGGTATGCCATATTCCCTAATCACAAATCATCTCGTAATCGATCAGAACGCCAGCAAAAGTTGAATCACCCTTGTTTTCTCTTCGCTGTCGAAGCTGAAAGCCAACACTTTCATAATTGCGTTGGGCTGCGATTAAACGATCATTTGTCGTGACCACGATTTTTCGGATGCCGTCATTCTGCCGAATTCGACGAATAGCCTCCTGCAGCTGCATTTTTCCATAGCCGTTGCCCTTGCATCTGGTTGTAATGCAGTTATGCCCGATTTGAACATATTCAGGCCTATTTCTCGGATCCCAGGAAATATGCCCAATCGGTTCGTCATTCAGAGTGGTTATAAAACCGCATTGATCCGCAATCGGCAGATTATCGAAGAAAAAGTGATCGAATGCAAGCCAATCTGCTGCAAAATGCTCCTGCCAGCGGGGGTCAAAGGAATAGCTGTCTGCCAGCAGTCGAAATAATATTCCTCGGTTGAAATCACTGATTTTCCTAAATTCGACATTTGGATATTGTGCTGCCATCGCGCATTTCCTGCTTGCCTATATTCAAGATTGCCTAAATCATTTAGCATGGCCTTCGTTTCTCTTAATGAGATTGTAGCATATCTCCTGCTCAAACAATGATGGCAAATAGCAGAAGGATTTCGTTTTCAAAGGCAGCGGGTAATTAATAATCTGCCTGGAGAACGGGCATTTTGCCCGATTATTCGTCGGACCGAAAAATTGTTGATTATGGAAAAGGACGATATCAGTCAGCGATGCGCTCGTTTACTCATGAGATATCCACCAGAGCTGCTACATCGTGCTTTAAGCTATCTTTATAATAATGAAACCAAGTCATCCTTCCAGATTGAGCAAATTAAGCCCAGCGCGTCGCGGACAGAAAAATTTATTGGTCTTCTGACGATGGCTGCATATCGAGATTTTTGCGATAAAGCGTCACTAATTGATTTACAGAACAGGATTGTCGATCCCCGCTTTTGTGAAGCCGATTATCGGCATAAATGGAGAAAGCCTTCATCGAAGCGTACAAGTTTACAGTCAATGAACAGGATAAACAGGTGGAATCGTAAGCGTTTTTTCGTTCATCTGCCGTTTTGTAAATAGAAAACAAAACTGATAAACGTTTATCCGGCGCAACCAGCGTCTGGAAGCGATATGACGATCAAACAGCCGCCCGATGACGATTAACGAATATTCAACACGATGCCCCGACAATCACCGATATCCCGTTCGGAATCACGGTTATGCCGGCCGCGGCGCCTTTCAGGCCGCGGGCCAGGGCCAGGGCTTCTTCGAGATCGCCGGCCCAGGTCATCTTCATGTCGGTGATGACGCCCTTCATTTCGGGGCGCGTGACAAAGATGACCGGGTGCTGGGCGATGATGCGGGCCAGGATCTGCGCCTCCCATTGGTCCGGCTCGGTTTCGGCCATCGGGATGCGGCTGGAGCGGCGGAAGAGCTCGGCCGCGGACGGACAATCGCGCAGGGCGCGGTAAAAATCCTCGCCACCGGTGCCGTCGAGGCATTCGGCGCACATGATGATCACGCCGTCCTTCGGCGCGGAGGCTTCGGCGGCGCACATGCCCTTGACAGCCTGGTAAATGTTCTGGTCCAGCGGCGCGCCGCCGTTGGAGGTGATCGTGATCTCCGCCGGCGCAGCCGGCACCTGGCAGAACTGCTTCAGGTAATCGCAGCCCTGACGATGGGCCTTGATCGCATCGCCGGCGAAAGCGGCTACGACCTTTTTTTGTTCGTCGATGATGACATTGACAATAAAGGCGAGCTTGGCCATCTTCGCCGCAGCCAGCATGTCGCGATGCAGCGGGTTCCCGTCGAGCACGCCGGGCCGGGCGTAAGGGCTGGCGATGAAGGCGCCGCAGTGATTGCCGAGAACAGTCTGACGCGAGCAGACGCCGGGCAGGACGCTCTTGCGGCCGCCGGAAAAACCGGCGAAAAAGTGCGGCTCGATGAATCCTTCCGCCAGCAGCAGATCGGTCTCGACCGCCACACGGCAGATCGCCAGCTCGGCGCCGGAGGGCAGTGTACCGATACTGCGGATGGTCGACGGATCCGCGCTGTCATGAACGACAATCTTCTCGGTGGCGGCAAGCTGGCGTCCCAGCTTGAGCTCCAGTTCCTGCGGTGTTGTGCCGCGATGGAAACCGGTCGCCACCAGCAGGGTGATGTCGATGGCCGGATTGGCGGCGCGCAGTTCGGCCAGCATCCAGGGCAGTATCCGTTGGCTGGGCACCGGCCGCGTATGATCGCTGATAATGATGCAGGCCGTCTGCTTGCCGACGGCCAATTCGCCGAGGGATGGACTGCCGATCGGTGTCCGCAGGGCGGCCCGGACGATTTCGTCTTCCGAGAGCTCGGTCTTTAACTGCTCCGTCGCCGGCACCAGGACGCCCCGGACCAAATGGTCCGGCAGCTCCAGGGGCAAATGGGACTGGCCATAGGGTATATCAAAATGCATGCGCTGAACCCTCCGGGTTATGCAAACTTGGTGATCATATCAATTCTGAATTATATCATAATTCATGCCGAAACGGAACAGTATGATCACGTTGTTCAACATGCATCAGATTGCCCGGATGATCCTTATTTGCTCCGGTCGAAATAATCCGTGTGGAGCAGGTGGTGGGAGATCTCCGAGCAAGGCTTGATGAAGAACTCAT
>JAEXPB010000212.1 GCA_023438965.1 Bacillota bacterium
TGGCCTGAGGGTGATCGGACGGATCATTCCTACCTTGATGCCGAGGGCGGCGGCCTGGCGGATGACATTGCGGCAGATGCGGCTGCAGGTGCCGAAGGCGGTGATGATGATCTCGGCGTCCGCGCAGTTGAACACCTCGCAGCGGGTTTCCTTTTCGCGGACAACCTGGTACTTGGCCTGCAGCTTGTTGTTCAGCCGCTCCAGCACATCGGCCTCGATATAGATCGAAGTGACGGTGTTGTGCTCCCGCCGGCCGTGGGTGCCGGTCACCGCCCAGTCTTTGGCAACGGTGGCCACCGGTTCCTGCTCGCGGAATTCGACCGGCTCCATCATCTGGCCCAGCGCCCCGTCGCCGAGGATCATGGTCAGCATGCGGTAGCGGTCGGCCAGGTTGAAGGCCTCGACGGTCAGTTCATAGAGCTCCTGGACACTGGCAGGGGCCAGGACAATGTTGCGGTAATCGCCGTGTCCGCCGCCCTTGGTGGCCTGGAAGTAGTCGCCCTGGGCCGGCAGGATGCCGCCCAGGCCGGGGCCGGAGCGGACGATGTTGACGACGACGGCCGGCAGTTCGGCGCCGGCGATATAGGAGAAGCCTTCCTGCTTCAGGCTGATGCCCGGGCTGGAACTGGTCGAGAGCACGCGCGCGCCGGCGGCTGCCGCGCCATAAACCATGTTGATGGCGGCCACTTCGCTCTCCGCCTGGACGAATGTTCCCTGCACCTCGACCATCCGCTTGGCCATATAATGCATGACCTCGGTCTGCGGGGTGATCGGATAACCGAAATAGTGGCGGCAGCCGGCACGGACCGCCGCCTCGGCAATGGCTTCATTGCCCTTCATCAATACTCTGTTGCCCATGATATTGCCTCCCTTAACGCCAGACTTCGATGACGCTGTCCGGACACATGGTCGCGCACATCGTGCATCCGGTGCACTGGTCCATCCGGTCCACGCCGGCCGGGTGGAAACCCTTGCTGTTCAACTGATCCTGGCGCAGCAGGATGATCTTGCGCGGACAAACAGCAACGCAGAGGCCACAGCCCTTGCATCGGTCTTCTCGGAATTCGACTCTAGCCATATTTCCCTCCAAATAAACGTGTCAATACATTATATGTTCATTCACCTGATCCGGCAAGCCTGATCCGGTTCGGACATCGAAACGGCGTTCCAGGCGGGTATAAATGTCAATAAGCTATCGATTTTCTGAACGGAACGTGACATTGCCGGCCAGGCGGACAAAGCGGCCTTTCCCGGCCTGGATCACCAATCCGGCCGGCGAATCCGGGCAAGTCAACGCTTCCCAGCGTTCGCCGTTGACCTTCAAGCCACCCTGGGCGATCAGGCGGCGGGCGTCGCTGCTGCTGCGGACGATCCCCTGGCAGGTCAGCAGCCGGACCAGGTCGATCGAGCCGTCGGGCAGGCGAAATTCCGCTGACCGTTCCGCGGGTGCCAGGCCCTCCGGGCAACCGCCCAGCTGGAAGATCGTCCGGAACTCCCCTTCCGCCGCCAAAGCCGCGTCATCGCCGTGGTAGAGAGCCGTGATGGTTCGCGCCAGGCCCATCTTCACATCCCGCGGATTAGTCCGGGGATCGGCCAGCTCGGCCTGGATCCGGCTGATCCGGTCCGGGTGGACATCGGTGGCCAGTTCATAGTACCGGATGATCAGCCGGTCTGGAATCGACATCACCTTGCGGTAGATCGTCGCCGCGTCCTCCTGGATCCCGATCGTGTTGCCCAGGCTTTTGCTCATCTTCTCGACGCCGTCCGTCCCCTCCAGCAGCGGTATGAACAGGGCGATCTGGCTTTCCTGGCCGCAGCTTTTCTGGAGCGTGCGGCCCATCAGGATGTTGAAGGTCTGGTCCGTGCCGCCGAGTTCGATGTCCGCCCGGAGTTCGACCGAATCATAGGCCTGCATCAGGGGGTAAAAGAATTCATGCAGGCCGATCGGCTCCTGGCGGGCAAATCGGCCGGCGAAGTCGTCGCGCTCCAGGATCCGGGCCACCGTCGTTTGGGCAGCCAGGCGCAGGACGGCCGCGAAGTCGAGGCCGGCCAGCCACTCGCTGTTGAAGCGCACCGTGGTGCGGCTACGGTCGAGCACCCGAAAAATCTGCCGTTCATACGTTGCGGCATTGGCCAGGACTTCCGCGCCGGTCAGCTGGCGGCGGGTTTTGCTCTTACCGGTCGGGTCGCCGATCCGGCCGGTGAAATCGCCGATGACGATGACCACCCGGTGACCCAGGTCCTGCAGCTGGCGGGCCTTGCGCAGGACGACCGCGTGCCCGATATGAATGTCGGGCGCCGAGGGGTCGAGCCCCAGCTTGACTTGCAGCGGCTGCCCGGTGGCGATGCTGCGCTGCAGCCTGGCCAGCAGTTCATCGGCGTCGATGACCTGGCTGGCCCCTTTCATGATGATCTTGAGTTGTTCCTGTGCTTCCATTTGAGCACGCCTCCCTTTGATCAGGACGAACCTGATTTTCTGGTTCGGCGGAGCTTGCTGACGTTTGCCTGGCGGCAGAAATCAAAAAACCCCGTCGACTGCCTGAGCAGAGGACGAGGGTTCTACCCACGTGTTACCACCTCTATTTATCCGGCCATCGCTGGCCGGACCTCCCCGGGTACGGCGCCGGAGCGCGTATACCCCCGCGATGTAACGGTCGCACCCGTCAGCAGCCTACTCGGGCCGGTTTGGGGCCCTTTGGGTGCGCGACTCGGGGATGTATTCGGGATCGTTTTTCCGCGCCTCTCATCAGCCGGCTGCTTTCTGTTGGAAAATCCGTCTTCCGACTGTTCTGCCCCGGTCAGGCCGGCGGTCGGGGACGATGCGATCCTTACTCTTTCCCTTCAAAGTCTTTCACTGGCCTAAGATTAGCAAGATTTCGGCCGGCTGTCAATTGATATGGCCATCACAACCGGTCGGGATACCAGATGCTGCGCTGCAGGCGCAGGAGCGGCACACCGTCCGGCGTCCGGTTCGCCCAGGACACAGGGGCCGCTTCGTCCAGCGCCGCGGCAAAGACGACCGGCAAGCCCATTCGCTCCGCAGCTTCCCGGATGATCGGCCAACTGGCGGTCAGCCGCGAGGCGTCGCCATATTCCAGCAGATTGGCGTTGTGCACCAGTCCGGTCAGCGGAATGCCGGCGGCGGCGGTCAACTCGGCGGCCATGGCGATGATCTGGTCCGGCGTTGCCGTGAAGGGGCGGTAAGGATTGACCACCATGTACATTGCCACTTCCCGGCTCCGGGCCGCCAGCCGCGGGCGCAGCGAAGCGATCACCCGGGCGCCGAGATCTTCGCCGCCGATATCCAGGACCGCCATACGGTCTGCATTGTCAAAAACACTGAAGATTTCACCGGGGACAGCCGGCACATCGACATTGCTGCCGGCATATTGCGGTGAGATCAGCCGGATTCCGGCGGCTTCGACCGGTCCGCGGGCATCGGCCGAGCGATAATAGGGATTGAGGATATCCAGGTCGGCCAGGGTGGCCGCATGGCCGCCGGCCGCGAGCCAATAGGCAAAATTGACGCTGATCTCCGACTTGCCGCTGCCATAGGCGCCGATAAAGAGCGTGATCCGCCGCAGGTCGGCGATCTGGAAACAGGCATTGAGCTGGTTGCCGGGTAAATTCATGGCTGGCACGCACCTTTCTGGACCGGCAGGACCGGACAAATCCAATCTACCAATCCTGCCCCCTTTTGGCAAGTCCGCAGATCAGCCGGACAATTCGGCCCGCCACGAATCATCAATTATCACCTCGAGCTGCGCGGCGGCGTAAGTTGTGCAAATAAGTCATTGCGTCGTGACAAATCTTCAGCTAAACTATAAGTGGCCATTTTGGCCTGTGATCAAGGAATGTCCTAGGAGGATTACCATGTCTGGACTTATCATGATGAATATTTCAAGCAGCCCGGTCCGGGTTTTGACTTTTGCCGGCATTCCCCTGACTGACCTGACCTGGGTTCCCGTGGTCCTTGCTCTGCTCAGCCTGATCATCAGCCTGGTTGCCCTGGGTCGCACCCGCCGCCTGCAAGCTGCAGCAGCTCCGGCTGTTGCCC
Source organism: Bacillota bacterium (assembly GCA_023438965.1). Classification (GTDB taxonomy): domain Bacteria; phylum Bacillota; class Clostridia; order Saccharofermentanales; family UBA5734; genus UBA8949. The sequence goes on from JAEXPB010000212.1 coordinate 4,058, forward strand.
CAGTCGCTTCGGCTGTACCGGCCGCGACGTCCCAGGGGGATAATCCGGCCTTGATTGCCGTTCTGACCGCCGCCGTGGCCATGATCCTGGCGGAGGAACAATCCGCCGGGCAGCAGGCTGCCCGCGTCGCCGGTCCGGTTTCACCGGCCGGATTCACGATCCGCCAGGTTCGCCGGGTCTGACTGGCCGCTTTCGCCGCTTGGACCGGTTTATGCTGACCTGATCACGAAGGCGCTCCCCCGAGTGCCTTCGTTTCTTATTCGGAGGTAATCCACATGAAATATATCATCTTTCTGGGCGACGGTATGGCCGACCGGCCCGTGCCGCAGCTGAACGACCGGACCCCGCTGATGGCGGCGGTCAAGCCGAACATGGACCGGCTGGCCCGCGAAGGCCTGGCCGGTCTGGTCCGCACCGTGCCGGAGGGGCTGGCGCCCGGCAGCGACACCGCCAACATGTCGGTCATGGGTTACGATCCGCGCCGCTACTACACCGGCCGCTCACCGCTCGAAGCGATCAGCATGGCGATCGACATGGCCCCCGGCGACGTCGCCTACCGCTGCAATCTGGTCACGCTCTCCGCCGACGGCGACTACGCCGAGCGCCAGATGGTCGACTATTCGTCCGATGAAATCGGCAGCGACGAGGCCGCCCGTTTGATCGAAATTGTCAACAAGCACTTCGCTGACGAGGAGATCCGCTTCTATCCCGGTAAAAGCTACCGCCATTGCCTGATCTGGAAACAGGGGCCGCTGGATGTCCGCCTGGTCCCGCCGCACGACATCCTGACCCGCCGGATCGGCGAATACCTGCCGGCCGGCGACCGGGCTGAACGCATCCTGCGGATGATGACCGGCAGCGCCGAATTCCTGCCGACCAACCCGGTCAACCAGGCCCGCGTCAAGCGCCAGCTGAATCCTGCCAATTCGATCTGGATCTGGGGTCAGGGCACCCGGCCGGAGCTGCCGGACCTGGCCGGGCTGCATCACCTGAAAGGATCGGTCATTTCAGCCGTCGACCTGGTGCAGGGCCTCGGCATTTGCGCCGGCCTGCACGTGGTCGATGTCCCCGGCGTGACCGGCAATATCCATACCAACTTCGACGGCAAGGCCCAGGCGGCGATCGACGAATTCGAACGCGGCCAGGATTATGTTTACCTGCATGTCGAGGCGCCGGACGAATGCGGCCATCGCGCCGAAATTGCCAACAAGGTCCGGTCGATCGAGCTGATCGACCGGAAGATTATCGGGCCGGTCTGGGAATATCTGGAAGCCAAGCGCCACATGGATGGCGAGGATTACCGCCTGCTGGTCCTGCCGGACCACCCGACACCGCTCCAGCTGCGGACGCATACCAGCGATCCGGTGCCCTTCGCCTTTTTCGGCAGCGACCGGGCCGATCTGCTGCCGGCCACGGCTTACGACGAGGAGAGCTGCCGTCAGACCGGCTTCTATCTGGATGCCGGTTATGAGTTGTTCGAACGCTTCGTCAACGGCGGCTTCAGGACAGGTCGGCCAGTGTAACGCCGCTGTCGCCTTCACCGTAGGCGCCGATCCGGAAAGACTTGACCCGCTTGTCCCGTTTCAGCATCTGGTGTACAGCGCTGCGCAAGGCGCCGGTGCCTTTGCCGTGGACGATCCGGATGCTCGCCATGCCGGCCAGCACTGCGTCGTCGATGAACTTGTCGAGATTGGCCTGCGCTTCTTCCACCGTCTGGCCCAGGAGCTGGATTTCGCTGCCCATATGCAGATGGCGCTCCATGGTCAGCTTCGCGCCGGTGCCGGAAACCGTCCGCCGCCGGCTGGCCGACCGGCCGACCGGGGCTTTCTCCGGCCGCGCGGCTGACGGCAGGCGCAAAGCCTCAACCGCGACGCTGACCCGGATCGAACCGCTCTGCAGGACGCAGTTGCCGCGGCTGTCCGGCCCATCGACAATCTTGCCGGTAATGCCCAGAGCCGGCGCATAATACTGCTCGCCGACCTGGATGTCCGCGGCTTTCAGGATATCGCCGCCGACGGCCAACGTTGCGCGGCCGATATCGCCCTCCACC
>JAEXPB010000221.1 GCA_023438965.1 Bacillota bacterium
GTCTGACCGGCTTGCTGACCGATCCGGATGGCCATCTGAGCGGTCTGCGGGCGGAAACGGTCGAGTCGGCCGGCAGCCGGAACGTCAGTCCGGCCAACCGGCCAGAATGCCGGCCGGTTCGGCTGGAAATGCCAGTAAATCGACTGATCCAGGCCGTCGGCCACAGCGCGCGGGACACTTTCACCTGGCTGGCGGACCTTCCGGTCGGCCTGGAACCGAAACCTTTCGCCATGGGGGTACGGATCGAACATGACCAGACCCTGATCGACCGCATCCAATATGGCCCCGCCGCCGGACACCCGCAATTGCCGCCGGCGGAGTATAAACTGGCTTGCCACCTGCCATCCGGCCGGTCGGTTTACACTTTCTGCATGTGCCCGGGCGGTCAGGTCGTCGCCTCGGCATCCGAGCCCGACGGGGTGGTCACCAATGGCATGAGCCAGCACGACCGCGGCGGAGCCAACGCCAACAGCGCGCTTCTGGTCGGCATCGAGCCGGCTGACTTTCCGACGGCCGGTCCGCTGGGCGGCTTGCATTGGCAGCGTGAACTGGAGCAATTGGCCTATAACCTGGCCGGCGGCGGCTATCGGGCGCCGGCCGAACGGGTCGGCACTTTCCTGAGCCGGCTGGACGCTACCGGACCGAACGGCCTGCGTAACGCGGCGGACTGGCCGCAGCCGACCTATCAGCCAGGCGTCACCTGGTGTGATTTGTCCCTGTGCCTGCCGCCCCTGATCCGGGATGCCCTGCGGGAAGCCCTGCCGGAACTCGATCGCCGCTTGCCCGGTTTTGCCGCGGCTGGAGCCATTCTGACCGGCGTGGAAACCCGCAGTTCGTCACCGGTGCGCATCCCGCGCGACCACCGCCTGCAATCCGCTATAAGCGGATTATTTCCTTGCGGTGAGGGCGCCGGTTATGCCGGCGGCATCATGTCGGCAGCGGTGGATGGATTGCGTTGCGCTGAAGCGGTTATGTTACTATAAGAAACAATACTGTTGATCCGTGACAAATCTTGACATGCCCGCAATAAATTCGTAAACTGAACGTGACCGGATTGCCGTAAGCCGCATGCTATAATCAATATGCGACTTTGCAGCCTGATGACACAGACAGGCGCTTTCTTGCCGATTGCCGTGTTCCGGCGGGGCATGAGCCATCCTGTCCGGGAGAGCATGTCATGAAAAAGAAACTTCAACTGCTTGCGATCAGCCTCTTGTTCGGGTCAATCCTGCTTTCCACCCTGCCGCATGCCGTACAGGCGACGGTCAATCCAACTGCTGTTGGCTTAACTGAATTTGCCTTGCGGGCCTGGCGCGAAGGATGGGGATATGTGTATGGCACTTTCGGCCAGACGGTCACCCAATCCTTGATCGACGCCAAAGCCGGCCAGTATCCTCGTGTTTACGCTGAGGTCATGGGCGATGGCCGCACCGCCTATGAACATGCCCAAACGTGGATCGGGCGGCGGGCAGCCGACTGTGTCGGACTGATCAAGGCCTATCTCTGGTGGCGGGATGACCAGACCGGACCAGCCTACACCAGTTTGCAGGACAAGTCGGCCAACGGCCTGTATGCGGCTGCGACGATCAAAGGCTCAATCGAAACGCTGCCGGAGACTCAGGGCCTTCTGGTCTGGCGGGACGGCCATATCGGCATCTATGTCGGCAATGGTGAGGTGATCGAGTCGCGCGGCGTCGAGTACGGTGTGATCAAAACCCGCCTGACCGACCGCAACTGGACCCATTGGTGCCAGAATCCCTACCTGAATTATTCGGCCAGCGGCTGGACAATCGTGGATGGCCAGACCTTCTATTATCACGGCGGTGTTTATCTGACCGGCCTGCAGACGATCGACGGCAAAATTTACTTATTGGGGTCCGATGGCACGCTGCAAACCGGCTTCCATCCGATCGACAGCCAGCTGCGCTTCTTCCGGGCTGACGGCACCGCGCTGACCGGCTGGCAGACCATCGGCGGCACCCGCTATTATCTGGACAGCAACAGCGCCGCCGCCACCGGGTGGACATCAGTGGACAACCAAGCCCGGCTCTTCAGCGGGCAAGGGGTCCTGCTGACCGGCTGGCAGGAGACTGGCGGCGCCATCTATAACCTGGACGCCGAAGGCCGGCCGGCAACCGGGGAACAGGTTATCGGCAGCCGCCTGCTGACCTTTGGCGGCAATGGCCGGCTTTGGACCGGCTGGCAAACCGACGCCGGAAAGACCTTCTATTACGCGCTGACCGGCGAGCGGCTGCAGGGATTGCAACTGATCAGCGGCCGGCTCTACTGGTTTGACGAATCCGGCGCCCGCGCCGGCGGCTGGCAGACGGTCGACGGCAACCGGTATTATTTTGATCCGGCAACCGGCGCGGCCCTGACCGGCCTGCAGACGATCGACGGCCAAACCTGGCTTTTCCGGAACGACGGCAGTCTGCAACTGTCAGCCGGCTTATTCTATAATGCCGGCCGGATCTGCCTGAGCGACGCCAATGGCCAGGCGCTGAGCGGCAGGCAAATCCTGAACGGCTATGGCGCCGGTGATCCGGCTCCCGTGCCGACCGCGCTTGAGCTGGCGGCGGATTATGCCCTGAAGATCAGAAACCAGGCGGAATTCGCCCTCAGTCAGACCGATGCCGCTTTGATTGATGTCTCAACCGGCGCCGCGACCATTCAGCTGACGCCTGATGTCGCTCAACCGGGCGCCCGCTGGCTCAGCCTTGATCCCGCGGTGGCCACGGTCAGCGCCGACGGTCTGGTGACCGCCGCAGCCCCGGGCCGGACGGTTGTCCTGCTGCTGACATCAGCCGGCGGGTATGCCGGCTGCCAGATCACTGTCCTGCCGGCTCCGGCCGGCAGCACCGCCGACAGCGACCCGATCCGGCTCGAACCCGGCCGATCCGCCGACTTGGCTGTTCCCGGCCTGCCAGCCAGTCTGCTGGAGGCCTGCAGCCTGGCCAGCTCGGATCCCGGCATTGCGGCCGTGTCGGCCAATGGCCGGCTGACCGCGGTCCGGTCGGGCCTGGCGACGATCACCGTCCGCTACGGCAGCCAACTGGTCTATTCCCGCCTGGTGCAGGTCCAGGTCCCGCTGCTGGGACTGTCTGCCGGCCAGACGGTCCTGCAGCTGGCCACCGGCGCGACCGCGGCGACCTTTGCCGCACCGGTCCCGGCGGCAGCCGGCACGGCGGCGATCCGGTACAGCAGCTCCGACCCGGCAGTGGCCGGCGTCAGCAGCAACGGTTCGATCCAGGGCCTGGCCGCGGGCAGTGCGGTGATCACCGCGACCGCCGGCGACCTGCAGGTCAACTGCCAGGTACAAGTCGCCGGAAGTTATCCGACCTTGAAATCCGGCAGCTCCGGGCCCCAGGTCCTTCAGCTGCAGCAACGGCTGGCTGAATTGGGGTATCTGACCGGCCCGGTGGATGGCCTTTACGGCCCGCTGACCGAATTCGGCGTCAGCTGCTTCCAGCGGAGAATGGGCCTGCCCTTGAGCGGTCAGGCCGACCACAATCTGCAGATCACCCTGCAGAAGGAAGCGGCGCCGGCTGCTACCGCCGTTCAAATAGCGGGAACCCTGCGTTCCGGCGACAGCGGTGAGGCGGTTCATGTCCTGCAGCAGCGCCTGTATGAGCTGAACTTCCTGAAAATCAAGCCGGATGGCCAGTTCCAAACCCATACCCGGCAGGCGGTGGCCACCCTGCTGACGGTTAACGGTCAGGCGGCGGCTGAGCAGGCCGATCCGACAACCATCGCGCTGCTCTACAGCCGGACCGTTCAGGCCGGCCAGGCTAACCTGGCGCCAGGCGACAGCGGATATGAAGTTTTGATGCTGCAGACCCGACTGCAGGAGCTGCAATACTATGCTGGCACGCTGGACGGACAGTTTACAGCCGAAGTGGAGACCGCGGTCATGGCTTTCCAGACTTGCTGCGGCCTGACCGCCGACGGTGAGGCTGGACCGCTGACCCAGGGC
>JAEXPB010000279.1 GCA_023438965.1 Bacillota bacterium
TGTAATGTGCATAGTAACCTGCCTTTGTCCTTAGTCCAGAAAATCCTTCAGTTTCTTACTGCGGCTGGGGTGACGCAGCTTCCGAAGCGCCTTTGCCTCGATCTGACGGATCCGCTCCCGGGTGACGTTGAATTCCTTGCCCACTTCCTCCAGCGTGCGGGTCCGGCCGTCATCCAGGCCGAAACGCAGGCGCAATACCTTTTCCTCGCGGGGCGTCAGTCCTTTCAGCACTTCCAGGAGCTGTTCTTTCAACAGCGTGAAAGCTGCCTGGTCAGCCGGTGAAGGCGCGTCGTCGTCTGGTATGAAGTCGCCGAGATGGCTGTCTTCTTCCTCGCCGATCGGTTTCTCCAGGGAGACCGGCTCCTGCGAGATCTTCATGATCTCGCGGACCTTCTCCACCGTCATGCCCATTTCCTGAGCCAATTCTTCCGCTTCCGGCTCCCGGCCGAGTTCCTGGATCAGCTGACGCTGGATGCGGATCAGCTTGTTGATCGTTTCGACCATATGCACCGGGATGCGGATGGTGCGGGCCTGATCGGCGATCGCGCGGGTGATCGCCTGGCGGATCCACCAGGTCGCATAGGTGCTGAATTTGTAACCCTTGGTGTAGTCAAATTTGTCCACAGCCTTGATCAAGCCCAGGTTGCCTTCCTGGATCAGGTCCAGGAACTGCATGCCACGGCCGACATAGCGCTTGGCGATGCTGACCACCAGGCGCAGGTTGGCCTCGCAAAGGCGATGCTTGGCTTCTTCTTCGCCGTCGAGCATGCGCTGGGCCAGTTCTTTTTCTTCATCGGCCGTCAACAGCGGCACTTTGCCGATTTCTTTCAGGTACATGCGCACCGGATCATCGACGCCGACGCCCTCGATGTTGCTCAGGTCCAGCTCCGCTTCGACCGGCACATCTTCCTCGACGACATTGTCGGGAATGACTTCAATGCCCATCGCCTCCAGGCGGTCGAGGACTTTCTCGGCCTGCTCGAGGTCGATGTCCGATGATTCGATTGCGCTCATGACATCCTTATAGGATATCTGGTTGTTGGCTGCCCGGGCTTTGCTAACCAATTCGCTTAGTAATCCGGACTTCTTTTCTGTGGCCATGCTTCGTGTTCCTCCTGAAAAATCATCTCATCTGATCGGATCCGGTTCTGCCAGACCCGCTGGGGTTGTCGGGGGTGTCATCTTCCTAGGGCGAAGACTGCTTCAGGACAATCAGCTGCTGGGTCACAGCCAGCAGGTCCTGCTTGATCGCCTGGCGGCGGACCGGATCATCGGTCGCCGCCTGTTCCTGGTTCAGGCGATCCTGCTCCTGCCGCAGGCGGGTCAGCCGTTGCCGCCGCAATTGCTCATTGGCGGCGGCCAGCAGGGATTGACGGCCAAAGGTATCTTCCAGTTTCATGCTGGCCCGGGCCAACAGGTTCTGGACCGGCTGGCCCCGGACGACACGGTCGGCGCCCAGTTCGATCAGCCGTGAGGGGTCCAGCTGCCGGCCGGCGGCCAGGATCAAGGCGGCGGCGGCGATTTCCCGCATCGTGCCGCTGGAAAAGTCCGCCGCTTCCGGCTGGGGGGACATTTGTTCCAGCAAGCCCGGCTCGGCGGCCAGCAGGCTCAGGAGATAAAATTCCTCACGCGTGGCCAGGTCGTCGAAAGCAGCCGGTTCGGCCGGCATTTTGGCGTTGGACAGTGTCTTGGGCCTGGCCGCCTCCCGGCCGGACGAGTCGGCGTTCGGATTCTGATGCCGGCGTTCGATCTCCTTCTGTACGGTCTCCGACGTAGCGGTCAATTCTTCGGCCAGGCGGTTGGCATACAGTTCGCGGACGATGGCGTTCTCTTCTTTAGCCAGGATCTGGCAGGCTTCGTCCTGGTAGCCCAGGATGTCCAGCCCGCCGGCGGCGGTATGGCCGCGCCGGGCGACCAGCAGTTTGAAATCGATCAGCGGCAGGGCTTTCTCCAGCAGGGCGTGGAAGCGCTCCGGTCCGTTGCGGCGGATATACTCGTCCGGATCCTTGCCGTCCGGCACCTGCAGGACAGTGACTTTGATCCCGCGTCCCTGCAGGATGTCCAGGCTGCGCAGGGCGGCGGCCTGGCCGGCGGCGTCGGCGTCGTAGGCGATGATCACCGATTCGGTGTACTTGCGCAGCAGCTGGGCCTGGTTCTCGGTCAGCGCCGTACCCAGGGAGGCGACGGCGTTGTCGACACCGGCCTGGTGCATGGCGATGGCGTCCATATAGCCTTCCACCATGACCAGGTTGGTCTGCTTGGATGTTTTGGCCAGGTTCAGGGCGTACAGGTGGCGGCCCTTGATGTAGATCGGGTTTTCCGGTGAATTGATGTACTTGGGCAGGCTGTCATCGAGCACCCGGCCGCCAAAGGCAACCACCCGGCCCATCACATCCAGGATCGGGAACATCAGGCGCTGCCGGAACAGGTCGATCATCTGGCCGGTCTTGCCGCGCTTGACCAGGCCGGACTTCGCCAGCAGATCGTCGTCAAAGCTCAATTTGGCCTTCAAGTGCCGATACAGGCCATCCCAATCCGCCGTGGCGTAACCCAGGCCGAACTTGCGCGCCGTCTGGACTGTCAAGGCCCTTTTCTGCAGATACTGCCGGCCCGGTTCGCCGGCCGGCCCGGTCAGGGTCAGGTAGTAATAGCGGGCGGCTTCCAGGCTAATCGACATCAGGCTTTTGTTCAATTCGCTGCGCTGACGGTATACCTCGTCGTCCGGTTCGGGGATCTGGATGCCGGCCCGTTCGGCCAGCAGCTGGATGGCCTGGATATACGAGCACTTTTCGACATCCATGATGAAATGGATCACATCGCCGCCCTTATGGCAGCCAAAGCAGTAATAAATCTGCTTGTCCGGCGCCACGCTGAAAGAAGGCGTGTCTTCCGCGTGGAAGGGGCACAGCCCGAACAAATTCTTGCCGCTGCGCTTGTCCAGGCGGACATACTGGCTGACAACGCTGACCAGCTCGCTGCGGGCCTTGATTTCTTCGATCACCGAGTCCGGAATTTTGTTGCTGATGGGTCTCCCTCTTTCCGCCGTCAATCGCATCAGCCGCGGTTTGTACCACTGCGACTGACAGTTGCCTCAGGATCCGTCAGACCCCTAATTATAAATTTCGCTGCTGAACTAGTATTTCCTCCTATTTAGCGCAACGGCGAATGAAACAGGATCCTATAGCAGCTGGTTGCCGTTGATGAACAGCTGGAAACGCAATTTCAGGAACGCTGCGGCATTGCGGCACATCTTCATGCGGTCCAGGAAAATCTCGAAATAGTCCATAACCGCGCTGATCTCCGTGTCAATCTCGATCGTCAGGCGGGCTGTTCGCGCTTCGGCATCAATGGCCAGATCGGAATGGGTCGCGGCAAAATTGACGCGGTCATGGATATCGTAACTCGACCGGTCGCGGTTGGTCACGCGCGACCGGTGCACATCGGCCTTGTCGGACAGGATCAGGGCCGCCGCCACTTCGTTGACCGGCACGCCGACACCCTCGTCATGATTGGCGATGGCCATCATGATCGCAATCGCCTCGTCACAAGCCATTTCCTGGCGGCGCAGGAAATCGTAAGCCAGGACGGCGCCGGTCTGGGCATGGTTGCTGCGGTTGACGG
>JAEXPB010000150.1 GCA_023438965.1 Bacillota bacterium
CGCCAGCAGCTCGCGCATGCCGAACGGCTTGGTCAGATAGTCGTCCGCACCGGTATCCAGGCCGCGCACCTTGTCGCTCTCGGTGCCCCGCGCCGTCAGCATCAGGATCGGGACCAGCTCGCAGGCCGGATCCTGGCGGAGGCGGGCGCAGATCTCATAACCGTCCATGCCCGGCAGCATCAGGTCCAGGATGAAAAGATGGGGGGCCGGCAACTGCGGCAGGTTTTGAAACAGCTTTTGGCCATCCCGGAAAGCCTGCACGGCATAGCCGTCGTTTTTCAGGTTGAATTCGAGCAGTTCCGCGATGACCGTGTCATCCTCGACCAGAATAATCCGGTTCTGAATCATGGCTGGTTCTCCGCCTGTTCGTTCAGATTAGCCGCCATGGCTGACATAGCGGCCTTGGATATAGTATAACACCCATTCGGCGACGTTTTGGGAATGGTCGGCGATCCGTTCGACATACTTGCAGATCAGCAGCATTTCCACCAGCTGCCCGACGTTGGCCGAGTCAACCGCCATCAGGTGGACCAGGTAGGTTTTTAAACGATTGTACAGGTCATCCACCTTTTCGTCCATCTGGATGATGTTGGCAGCCTGCTGCTCGTCGCGGGCAACATAGGAGTCCAGCGCGCCGCGCAGCATGTTCCGGGCCATGTTGGCGATGGTCACAATGTCGTAAGGCACGGCGATCCGCTCCGGATTCTTGCAGATCTCCAGGATCCTTTCGCAGATGTCGCTGGCGTGGTCGGCAATCCGTTCCAGGTCGGTGATCAGCTTCAACGTCGAGGTGACATCCCGCAGATCGCTGGCCACCGGTTGCTGCCGGGCGATAATCGCCACGCAATGGCGGTCGATCGCCCGTTCCATCTCGTCGACGACATCGTCCTGTTCGATAACCTTCTGCGCTTTCTCCGCATCCATTTCCGTCAACGCGCTGATTGCCTCGTTGATGGCGTTCTCGACGGTGGCGCCCATCCGGATGATCTCCTGGTGGAGCAGCGTCATTTCTTTCTGAAATTCAACCCGGGTTACCATGTGTTTCCTCCTGTTCAGGCCTATGCTGCCTTAAGATCAGCCGAATCGGCCGGTGACATATTCTTCTGTTTTGCGGCTGCGGGGATTGTTGAAGATATCGTCGGTCGAGCCGTATTCCAGGATCTCCCCGAGCAGGAAAAAGGCGGTTCGGTCGCTGATGCGGGCCGCCTGCTGCATATTGTGGGTGACGATGATGATCGTGTACCGGTTTTTCAGCTCGTTCATCAGGTCCTCGATCTTCAGGGTTGACAGCGGGTCGAGTGCGCTGGTGGACTCGTCCATCAGCAGGACCTCCGGACCGACCGCCAGCGCACGGGCGATGCACAGGCGCTGCTGCTGGCCGCCGGACAGGCCCAGCGCGCTTTTGCGCAGCCGGTCCTTGACCTCGTCCCAGAGCGCGGCACCCACGAGGCTGCGCTCGACGATCTCATCCAGCTCACCGCGCTTGCGCACGCCGTGGATCCGCGGACCATAGGCGATATTGTCGTAAACCGACATCGGGAAGGGATTGGGTTTTTGGAACACCATGCCGACTTTCTTTCGCAGGAGGGTAACATCCGTCCTCGGCGAATAGATATCCTCGCCGTCGATCAGAACCTGGCCGCTGATTTTCACGCCGTCAACCAGGTCGTTCATGCGGTTCAGCGTTTTCAGGAAGGTTGATTTGCCGCAGCCGGACGGACCGATCAGGGCGGTGATCTGACGGGCCGGGATCTCCAGGGTGATATCTTTCAACGCCTGGAAACTCCCGTACCACAGGTCCAGATGTTCCGTTCGGACTTGATTGCTGTTGGTTTTGTAATTATCGTTGTTTTCGTCGTTCAAAGGACTGCAGGCCCCTTTCATGTCAGGCTTGCCGCGGGCTGGCCGCGGCCGGCGGCTTACTTTTTCTTCATCAGGCCGGCCAGGAACCGGGCCAGCCGGTTCAGGCCGAAGACAATGATCAGCAGGACGGTGCCGGTGGCGAAGGTCTGGTCGAGGGATTCGCCGCGCATGGCCAGCTGGTACAGATGGAGGGTCAGGGTCCGGCCCGAGGACAGGATGTGGCCCAGCGCATTGTCCGGCAGTCGGGTGACCAGGCCGGCAGTGAACATCAGGGCAGCCGATTCGCCGACGATCCGCCCCATGGCCAGGATGATGGCGGTCAGGATGCCCGGCAGGGCACTGGCCAGGATAATGCTGAAAATGGCGCGCAGCCTGCCGGCGCCCAGGGCCAGGGCGCCTTCCTTATAGGACTGCGGTACGGCCAGCAGCGCCTCCTCGGTCGTCCGGATGATTGTCGGCAGGACCATGATCGCCATGGTCAGGGCGCCCGCCAGCAGCGAGTATCCAAAGTCGAGCAAGCTGACAAAGAGCGCAAAGCCGAATAAACCGTAAATGATCGACGGAATGCCGGCCAGGATTTCGGTCGTGAAGCGGATGATCCGCACCAGCCGCCCCTGCCGGGCGTACTGGGTCAGGTAGATCGCCGCGCTGATGCCGGCCGGCACAGCGGCCAGCAGGGTCAGAACGACCAGGTACAAGGTGTTGATGATCATCGGCAGGATGCCCTTCTCATCGGTGCTTTCCTTGTACTGTTCGGTCAGGAAACGCCAGCTGACATGCGGCAGGCCATTGATCAGGATATAGCCAATAATCAGCAGCAGGATTGCGACCGTTAATAAGGCACTTACCCAGATGGCGACGGTCAGCAGGCTGTCTTTGAGCCGGACGGGCCGGCGGTAAAGGCTATTCACGGGTGCCACTCATTTGCACCCCCCTTTTGGACAGCCAGCTGAACGACCAGTTGATCAGCATGATGAAAACGAACAGCACCAGGCCGATGGCAAACAGGGCTTGCTGGTGCAGGCCGGCCGCATAGCTCATCTCCAGGGCGATGCCGACGGTCAGCGGACGGACGGAACCAAAGAGGGCCGGCAGATTCGGCACATTGCCAGCCACCATGATCACGGCCATCGTTTCCCCGATCGCCCGGCCGACACCGAGGATCACGCCGGAGAGAATCGAGGATCGGGCGGCCGGGATCAGGACCTTGAAAATAGTCTCGATCCGGGTGGCGCCCACTGCCAGGGACGCTTCCCGGTACATGGCCGGGAC
>JAEXPB010000413.1 GCA_023438965.1 Bacillota bacterium
GGTATAAGCTGGATGATGGCAGCTAAGCTGCCCGATGGACCAGAGCAGGGGGTAATCGGTATTTACCAGCTGGGTCAGGCTGATCTCAATGTCCGGATATTGCAGGATTAAACTGCGCAGGGATCCCAAGCCATCACTCTGGTGCAATATTTGGACATTGCGCTGCTGCGGGCTGCCAAAGATCTGATTGAGTTCATTTTCCGTATGTGTTCCATTAAAATCCAGTTTCAGCTGGGGACTGGCGATAATTTGAAAATCGTCGATCACCACCGGATCGGGCACCGGTGCAAAGAGCAGTTTGCTGCCGGAGGCATTGATCCGGGTTGCGGTTTGAATCACCGTGGCACCGTAATGGTCAATCAACTGGAGGCTCACGATCTCGCCAGGCTGCTCGGTGATGATAAAACGGAGCAAGCCAGGCCGCAAATAACTGAAATCCAAGCCGGCCTTCGTCAGAAGAATGTCACCCTGGACGCCGGAGCCCAGGGCGGCAATCATTTCGGCCGATATTGAACCTACCGGATTGTACAGGGCTGGAATTGCTGACCAGGTTGAAGCGGGCGATGGCGTTGGCGGGGCTTCCGTCGGGTTGGAGACTGGCGAACCTGAGCAGCCGGTCACGCCGGTAATCACCAGACAGCAGGCCAGGAATCCGCTCAGGAGTGTTGCACCAAATGTCCTCATGCTGCCTGCCTTTCATCAACGATGATTGCTGCATTATAACTTGATTTCCCCGGCGGAACGGACCGCATCCACAGTGAAATTGGCCGCATAAAGGTTCAGCAGCTTTTCGAATTCCTGCCGGGAGGCGACGCTGGCCTGGTGGTATAGTTTATTTAAGCGGTAATTCAGGGAGCTTTGCGACAGGTACAATTTATCGGCAATGGCGTTCACCGACTGCACCTTCTTCAATTCTTCGACAATGGCCAGATCCATCGCGTCGCAGCCGGCCAGGCACATTTCCAGGTTGACCACCTGGGACAAGTGGCAATCCGTATAGGAGCTGATTTCGGAACGGATCCGGCTGGTCGCGCGCGTCGCGCTGCCGGTGGTGACCGGCCGGAACGCTGTGGAGGCGCGGGGGAAGAAGCGGCCTTCCACGGTGGTGGACAAGCGGGAGACTTGCGGATTCTTTTCCAGATGAAAGGCGCTGTGGATGGCCTGCCGACCGAGTTCGGCATGGTCGAGGGCCGCGGTGGTCAAGGAAGGCGAAACACAGCGCGATAAATAGGTATTGCCAAAACCGGCGATATAAAGCTGATCCGGTATCGAATAGCCGGCTTTGATCAGCAACGGCATCAGGTAAATGGCATAAAGATCGTTGCCGGCGATAATCGCATCATATCGGCCGATGTGAAAAAGCAGCTTGGCCGAACACGCCTGGACATCGCCATAGGTCGGATAAATATCCTCCTGGCTCAAGTCCAGCTGCAGCGACTTGACCATATCCTGGTAGCCTTCGATCCGCTTCTGGTCGGCCGGTGAAGCCGGGTTGACGCCGAAGAGGGCAATCCGCCGCCGCCCGGCGTCGCAGAAATACCGGATCATGGTGCACATGTCGCCCCAGCGGTCAAGCGTAACGGTACTGGCGTTGGGCAAGACGGTCTCCGGATCGGCACAGGCGACACAGATCCGCATATTGCTGGCGTGGGCTATGCTGATCATGCGCTCGATCCAGCCATTGGTCTCGCCGGCGATAATCACGATGCCATTCTGCACAATGCCCTCTGTTGGCTCCTCGGAGGTATTGATCAAAGCTTTGCAGCGGCGCCGGGTCAACTCGGCTTTGATGCCATCGAATAACTTGTGGCACCAGGGTGTTTCCGCATAATTCGGTTCGATCCAGATGGCGATTGTTTCCTGATCCATAAAATCCTCCGTACCAAGATGTCTGAATAACCATCTTAAACCAAGGCCGCGGATCCAACCGGTCGCATTACATAAAATGATAGAATGCCGAAATGCCGCTGTCAATGCTTATTCTGCTGCAATATTTGCGATCAAATTCCAATTGTCCAATTGATCTGAACGCGATAAGCTTAAGATATTTAATAACTCACCTTTCCCACCCCGCGTGATTCATTGCAGGTCGGACTAACCGGAAAGGCGGCCTTTGGCATGTTGAATGTTGAGTTTTCGCCAACCACAGGTTCAATTGCAGCCATTAGCGGATCCCATCGCTGTTTTACCAGCACCCAATCAGCCCGGGCACCCTTGTTCGCCCTCCGGCTGTTGAAGGACGGCTGCTTTACGCTGATCAACTCGCTGGAGGCAGCAAAAGTGAAATTCCCGGTTTCCGGCGATGATATCCGGATCATCTTCACCGACTTTCCGGTCTGTCCGGGCCTGGCGGTCGAGACAACGATCGCCAGGTGTGCTGCTGATTCGCTGGCCTGGACGATCGCCATCAATAACCAAACCGACTATGCCATTGACACGGTCGATTATCCTTGCCTGACTGTGCCGGACGACCTGCGCGGCCAGGGCGGCGAATCCTGCCTGTTCCGTCCCTATGTCGAAGGCGTCGAAATCACCGCGCTCAGCCGGCGGGATCCGGCGGCCGACCTGGATCCGAACCGGGATTTTAATGCCCTGTATCCGGGTTTCTCACCGATGCAGTTCATGGGCTATTACAATGGCTGGGATGGCCTTTATTTTGCGGCCCATGACGCGTGTGGCACACCGAAAGCCATCGAAGCCTTTCCAACCGATTATGGCATCCGGCTTTCCTTCCGGGCTTTTCACAATATCCGGCCCGGGGGCGAATTCGCATCGG
>JAEXPB010000169.1 GCA_023438965.1 Bacillota bacterium
GTGTCGGGCCGGATTACCCGCTGTCCGTGGAAAAGCTGAGCCCGATTCTGGCTTACTACATTGTCGATCAGAAAGAAGAAGGAATCAGCCGGGCGGAGGAAATCCTGGAATTCGGCGGCCTGGGGCATTCGGCAGTCATTCATACCGAGGACGAGGTTGTGGCCGGCGAGTACGCCAATCGCTTGAAAGCCAGCCGGCTGATCATCAACTCACCGTCATCGCATGGCGCGATTGGCGACATTTATAATACCAACATGCCTTCACTGACCCTGGGCTGCGGATCATATGGCCGGAACTCCACCTCGTCCAATGTCACCGCTGTCAATCTGGTCAACAAGAAACGCGTCGCCAAGCGGAGGGTCAACATGCAATGGTTCAAGATTCCGGAGAAGATCTACTTCGAATTTGATGCCACCCAGTATCTGGAAAAGATGCCGGACATTTCCAAGGCTTTCATCGTCACCGATCCGACCATGGTTCGTTTCGGTTACGTCGACAAGATCCTCTATTATCTGCGCAAGCGTCCTGATTACGTGCATTGCGAGATTTTCTCGGATGTAGAGCCGGATCCGGACATTGACACGATCTACCGTGGCGTCGAGGCAATGAACCGTTTCCAGCCGGATGTCATTATCGCCCTGGGCGGCGGATCGGCCATTGATGCGGCGAAAGGCATGTGGATGTTCTACGAAAATCCCGGCCTGGACTTCCAGCAGCTGACCTTGAAATTCATGGACATCCGCAAGCGCATCGTCAAGTTCCCGCATCTTGGGAAGAAGGCCAAACTGGTTGCCATCCCGACGACCAGCGGCACTGGCTCGGAAGTGACTTCTTTCTCGGTCATCACGGACAAATCAACGCAGACCAAATATCCGCTGGCCGACTATGAGCTGACACCGGATGTGGCGATTATCGATCCGGATTATGTCATGAGTGTACCGAAATCCATCACGGCTGACACTGGTCTGGATGTCCTGACCCATGCGATTGAGGCATATGTTTCCACTTTTGCATCGGATTTCACCGACGGGCTGGCCTTGCATGCCATCAAGCTGGTCTTTGACTGGCTGCCGGTCGCCTATGCCGATGGCAGCAACCGCCAGGCGCGCGAGAAAATGCATAACGCCAGTTGCATCGCCGGTATGGCCTTCAGCAACGCTTTCCTGGGTATCAACCATTCACTGGCGCACAAGCTCGGCGGTGAATTCCACATCCCGCACGGGCGGGCCAACGCAATCCTTCTGCCGCACGTGATCGCTTACAACGCCCGGAAACCAACTAAATTTGTTTCCTTCCCCAAATACGAGACCTTCATTGCCGATCAGCGTTATGCCGAGATCGCCCGGTCGATCGGACTGGAATTCCAGACGACGGCTGAAGGTGTAGCTGCTCTGGTCGATGCGGTGCGCAAGCTGATGCGGCAGTTGAACATGCCGCTGCGGATCCGGGACTGTAAAATCGATGAAAACGACTATCGGGCCGCCATACCGATGCTGGCGGAGAAATCCTTCGCCGACCAATGCACGGGCACCAATCCGCGCATGCCGTTGATTCATGAATTGGCCGCTATTTTAGAGAATGCCTTTTAGCAGGACCGATGACCTGCTTCGTGGTGTCGGAATGACCTGCGCCGGGCGGGGACAAGCAGGCGTAAAGAAGCTGTCACCTTTATCTTGACAAAAGGCGCCGGTTGTCACTATAAAGAGATGACCGGCGCTTTGCCGATGATCATGATAGCGGGAGTCAGGCCTATGAAAGTACCGAAGACCAATGCGATGCGACTGCTGGATCAGGCGGGAATCGCTTATGAAGTCCGCACTTATGAATATGATGAATCTGATTTGTCCGGTTTGAAGGCAGCTCAAGCTCTCAGCATGCCGGCTGAACAGATTTACAAGACCCTGGTGGCCCAGGGTGATCGGACCGGTTACCTGGTCTGCTGTGTGGCGGTCGACCGCGAGATCGATCTGAAACTGCTCGCGCAGCTTTCCGGTGACAAGCGGGTGGAGCTGATCCCGCAGAAAGAGCTGCTGCCGCTGACCGGCTATCTGCGCGGCGGCTGCTCGCCGCTGGGCATGAAAAAGCAATGGCCGACCTTTATTGACGAACTGGTGATCCTGCAGGAAATTGTGGCCGTCAGCGCCGGTCAGCGCGGTTGCCAGATGCTGCTGGCTCCGGCTGATCTGATCCGGGTGAGCGGGGCGCGTTTGGGCAGCTTGTCGCGCGAACATGCCTGACCTGAACCGATTGCCGCTGGTCGTGGCCGGTACGGTCGGCAAATGCTTTGGCTGGCCCGGCAGACAACTTGCTCCGGCTGGGTGAGTTGGTTCAGTTGGCTTTTTGGGGAGCATGACAAGCCAATTTGGTATTTAATACCGTAAAGAAAATGAAAAATAGCCATAGATTTGCAAAATAGTTTCGGATTTGGCATTTGATGCCCTGTCTTGGGACAAATGCCGGCAAACCAGTTGTTTTGAACCTCCAGTACGCTATAATGACCCTCGTGAACAGTTCACCAAGCAACCGGATCCTGATCTGAATGTATCGGACTGAACGAGGCTTCCTCTGGAGGTATGTGTCATGCAAATCGGCATTGTTACCCGCAGTTTCCCGGAATTGGACAATCTTGGCGCGGCGGCCCGAATGGCTGAAGTCGGTTTCCAGACAACCGAATTATGTCTGGTCCAGACCGACAGCAAGTACTGGGTTTACAACGGCACATCAGATTTGTCCGGCTTGACTGGCCGGCGAGTGGCTGAGATTGCCGGCATCTACCGCCGCGAGGGAATTCAGGTCGCCGCACTCGGTGTCTTCACCAATCTGATCGAAGAAGACCCGGACAAATTGGCGCACAACCTGACCTATTTTGAACAGCACATGGCCTTCGCCAGCGAAGCCGGCATTCCGGTCGTTTCGACCGAATGCGGTTTTGATCCTGCCAGCCGCGGCATCCGCGCCGACCTCTACGAAAGCCGTTACAGCCGCCTGCTGTCTTCGCTGGACAGCCTGTGCCGGATGGCGGAGAAACATCAGGTC
>JAEXPB010000510.1 GCA_023438965.1 Bacillota bacterium
CGCCCTATCTGCTGCGGCCGATTGAACTGGGCGCCGACATCGTGGTCCATTCGGCCACTAAATTTATCGGCGGCCATGGCACCTCGATCGGCGGCGTGATCATTGACGGCGGCAGGTTCGACTGGGCCGCTTCCGGTCGCTTCCCCTACCTGACCGAACCGGATCCCAGCTATCATGGCGTCCGCTTCACCGAATCCGCCGGCGCTGCCGCTTACATCATCAAGGCACGTGTCACGCTGCTGCGCGATACCGGGGCGACGCTCAGCCCGTTTAATGCCTTCCTCTTCCTGCAGGGTCTGGAAACGTTGTCCCTGCGCGTCGAGCGCCATGTCGCCAATACCTTGAAAGTGATCGAATTCCTGAAAAACCATCCCCGGGTGGAACGCGTCAATCACCCCTCCCTGCCGGACAGCCCCTATTATGCGCTGTACCAGCGGTATTTCCCGCAGGGCGCCGGTTCGATCTTCACATTTGAAATCAAGGGTGGTGCAGTAGAAGCCCGCGCGTTCATCGACCGCCTGCAGATCTTCTCCCTGCTGGCCAATGTCGCCGACGTCAAGTCCCTGGTCATTCATCCGGCCAGCACGACGCACTCGCAAATGAACGAGCAGGAACTGCTGGATTCCGGCATCCAGCCAAACACCATCCGGCTGTCGATCGGCACGGAACACATCGACGACCTGATTGAGGACCTGAGCCAGGCGTTCTGACATGAGCGCAACGGATTCACCGAAAAAAGTTCTGGTAGCCATGAGCGGCGGCGTCGACAGTTCAGTCGCCGCCGCTTTGCTGCAGGAGCAGGGATATCAGGTTGTGGGCGCGACCTTCAAGCTCTTCGGCGGCTCTCAGGCGGATGGCCGGAATGTCGGTTCCCGCACCTGCTGTTCGCTGGACGATGTCATCGATGCCCGGCGGGTCGCCCAGCGGCTGGGATTTGAACATTATGTCTTCAATTTCAGCGCCCGGTTCCAGCAGGACGTAATCCGTCGCTTTGCCGCGAGCTACGCGCGGGGCGAAACGCCAAATCCCTGCATCGACTGCAATCGCTTCGTCAAGTTCAACCAACTGCTTGAACGGGCGAAGATGCTGGAAATCGACCATATCGCCACCGGCCATTATGCGCGGGTGGAATTTGACAGCCGGACCGGCCGTTATCAATTGAAAAAGGCGGTCGATCCGCACAAAGACCAGTCCTATGTTCTTTATGCCCTTTCGCAGCCAGAACTGGCCAGCTTGATCTTCCCGCTCGGCGGCCTGATCAAGTCCGATGTGCGCCGGTTGGCGGCCGAACGCGGCCTGGTCAACGCGCGCAAGCCGGACAGCCAGGATATCTGCTTTGTCCCGGATGGCGACTACGCCGGTTTCCTGACCCATACGCTCAATGTCCGTTCGGCGCCTGGCCGTTTTATCGACCGGAACGGCACGGTGCTGGGCACGCATCGTGGATTGATCCATTATACGATCGGTCAGCGCAAAGGGCTGAAACTGAGCTTTGACCGCCCCAAGTATGTGATCGGCAAAGATCCGGCCGCCAATACGGTCATTTTAGGCGACGAGGCTGAACTCTATGCCGACGGCGCGCTCGTTGGCGACTTGAACTGGATCGCATTGGACAGGCTGGAGCAGCCGATGGATGTAACGGTGAAGATCCGTTATACCCAAACGGATGTGCCCGCCAGGATCCGGCCGGATAAGGAAGGACGCGTGCGTATTCAGTTCAATCAACCGCAACGGGCGGTTACGCCAGGCCAGGCTGCGGTATTCTACCAGAATGATGTGGTTATCGGCGGCGGGACAATTCTGGCTGAAAGCTGATCATTCATCCATTGGAGAATAGTTTAATGGAAAAAATAAGTATTGACGAGATAAAGGGGTTTAAATCGGTCAAGCCAGCCAACGCAGCCCGGCCAGCAGGATGAAGGAAATGACCAGCTGGATCAGCGCGAAACGGAAAACGACCTGGGTGTTCGACCAGTCCCGGTTCTTGCGGACGTGGTCATGAATCGGCGTGCGGATTTTGGTCATGATGCGGATTTTCAGGAAGCGCAGCAGCGAGACCTTGATCAGGCCGAGACCGCCGTCGATGATCAGAATGGCTGCCGCCGGCACATAAAGCAGCGGACGGCCGCTCTGCAGGGCGACAATGCCGATGAACAGGCCGAGGGCGCGCGAGCCGGCGTCGCCCATCATCAATTGGCTGGGGGTGGCGTTGAACCACAGGTAGGCGGCCAGTGTACCGGCCAGGATGTAGATCCACAGGCTTTCGCCGGGCAGGATGGCCAGCCGGCTGTCGGCAGCCAGGCCCAGGGTGGCCAGCGTGATCAGGACCAGCGTGCCGCTGAGCCCATCCACGCCGTCGGTGCAGTTTGTCACATTGATGGAGACCCAGACCAGCAGAGTGGCCAGCAGGAGATAAATCAATCCCGGCAATTCGATCGTCGCGTGGAAAAAAGGCAGCTCGATCGTGTTGCCGCGGGATAGCAAAGTATTCAGGGCGACGCTCAGGGAAAGGGCCAGATCGAACAGGCCTTTCTTCAGGTCGCCCCAGGGCTTGCTGGCCCGGTCGTCGAGATAGCCGGTCAGCATGGCCGCCAGCACCAGAACCAGGTTCACAATGCGTTCCGGACTGAGTGGCAGGCAGAGCAGGGTCACCCCGCAAAAGACCAGGATAAAGACGAAACCGGCGCCGCGCGGTTTCCCGGCCGACAGGGCGCCCTCATGGGCGTAGACGCGGCCGGCGTCGCGCGGCAGCAGGCCGCTGCCGAATTTCAAAATCGCAAAGGTCAGGACCAGGGCCAGCAGAGATCCGGCCAGGATGAGACCGGTTAGGTTAATGGCGGGAAAAAGCAGATAGATCATCGGATCTGGACCACTTTCTGTGATATTACAGCCCCGGAAAGCCGTAAAAATGGCTGACCGCTGTCTTTGGCCAGCCTCCGGCACTGCGACTTCATTATAGCAGATTGCCGGCTAATGCCAAATGCTTGCGGCAAGATCATGAGCAGGCCGATCAGAAATAGACCATTTCCCACGGCTCCTCGTCATTCCAGGAGCCAAATGCTTCGTTACGGCCATTCTCGAGGAACATCGGCAGGTAGCGCTGAAAGTTGTCAGAAAAACGAGCAGGATCCAGTTCGTCCAGGCTAGACCAGAATACCCGGCCCTCTTCGGTGGCCTCGACCAGTTCGCCGGTATAGTCCCGGGTTCGGTAGAGGAAAACGATATAACGGTCAAAAGTGCGGTTATTGGCCCAGTGGATGACCCCGCAAGCCTGCAGGTTATGGACCGCCAGACCGGTTTCTTCGCGAACTTCGCGGATTGCCGACTGAACCAGGCTCTCGCCATCGTCGACATGCCCGCCCGGGAAGGTTAGGCCTTTCCAGCTTTTGACCCTTTCCTGCACGACCACTGCGCCGGTTTGCGGATTCTGGATCATGATCATATTGGTCAGTTCGATCGCCATGGCTGATATTCTCCTGTTCTATGCTTGCCAGATCGCTTTTCATCCCGTTCGGCGGAAGAATAAGCAGGTTGTCTTATTATATCCGGAAATTCTGGCTCTGACTATTCCGACTGTTTCCTGACCTGGTCGGCAGCTTTGACGCAAGGCCGGAACGACGCTTTTCGTGCTCAAAACATCAAGACGTCAACCGCCCGATTGCGCTACAATATGGGTGTAGACTAGCTCTCAGCCTTTGGGAGGTGATCCCGATCCGGAATTTCTATCTGCTGGTTGACGCTCTGGATTTCATCGAAGGCCGCCTCGCGGAATCCTTTACCTTGGCCGATGTCGCGCGCGCCTGCCATTGTTCGTTATCCTGCCTGCAGAAACTGTTCCGCTATGCCTCGCACCACGCGCTGAAAGAATATGTCGACAAACGTCGCATGACCTGCGCAGCCCGGGACTTGGCCGGTTCCGGTCTGACGGTCACCGAAATAGCCTGTAAATACCAATATAATTCGCCGGAAGTGTTTTCCCGCGCCTTTGTCCGGGTTTGGGGCGTCACGCCGTCCGCCTTCACCCGATGCTGGCATTTCACCGGGATATTTCCGCGAATGATCTTAACCGACCGGGAGGGTCAGATGATGATGCGCAAACGAGTGGATATTTCCGAATTGTATGATGTTTTGCGGCAACGGCAGAATACCTATGTTTTATGTTTTGATATTGTCGGTTTGAGCCCGATCAACCAGATCAGCCGCGAGGCCGGCGATGCGGCCATTCGCGAATGCCTGCGCCGCATTGATGCCCAGGCGGACCTGGATATGCCGCTGTTCCGCATCGGCGGTGACGAATTCGCGCTCGTAACCGGCTGCGATGACGCGGAAAAAACCGAAAAGATTGCCCGGCTGGTCCTGGATCAGAACGGCCAGGCGATTGAATGCGCCGGCCGCCGGATCCCGCTGGCCATGCGGGCCGGCGCCATACGACTGGCCAGCGGCCAGCTGCGCTTCAGCGACCTGTTTGGCCATATGCAGGGGGCAATCGGCGCGGCACGCGAGCAAACCAGAGATTTCGCCCTTGTCGAGTAGAAACCGGCCCAGGTTTTCGGTTTAGCAGATAATGTCTCTGACCGCCGGATAAATTCTCTTGTAGATCGCAAAACGTTCCTGATATCGCCGATGGATGGCTTCGCGCGGATAGAAGGTCCGGCGCGGTCGCACCAGGCTGGCTATACCGTCCTCGATGCTGCTGAAAATCCCGACCGCCGTGCCGGCCAGGATGGCGACGCCGATCGTGCCGGCCTCGGCATATTCCAGACTGGTGATCGGCTTGCCCATCATGTCGGCTTTCAGCTGCAGGAAGGTTTCCGAGCGGGCCAGGCCGCCGACCGACCGAAGTTCGTCGATCTGGATGCCGGCAGCCGAAAGGCGTTCCAGGTTGATCATGATCTCGAAGGTAATGCCCTCCAAGACCGCCTTCAGGATATCCCGGGCGGTTGTATCGATAGTCAGGCCGAGAATGGCGCCTTGCGCGGAGGTGTCCATATAGGGCGTCGCCGCGCCGGCGAAATGCGGCAGCAGGAGGACCGGCGACGGGTCAGGGCCGGCCATCGCCCGGTCGATCATCAGATCATAGGCGTTGACGCCCAAGCGGGTTGCCTCCGCCTGCCAGGCGGCGCCGAAGTTGTTGCGGTACCATTTCAGGATACTGCCGCTGGTAAAGGTGAAAGCATATGTCACATACAGGTCGCGCAGCACGTGCGGCACGCAGGCGTAGCCGCTGCCAGCCATCGCGGCGGACAAGATCGGCCGGTCATAAACGGGTGTGATGCATTCGGTCGTGCCCAGGCCGTCGACTGCCAGGCCGGCTCGGTTGGCGCCGGCGCCGAGGGCCGCACAGGGCTGGTCATGGCCGCCGGCCACCAGGGTTGCCTGGCGCGGCAAGCCGAGAGCGGCGGCGATTGAGGGATCGATCTCGCCGACCGGTGTGCCGGCCTGGACCGGGTCGGCAAAGCGTGCCGGATCGATGCCGGCTGCAGCCAGGATCTCACCGGACCATTGCTTGGCGGTAATATCAAAGGCCATGGTCCGGGCGGCCAGCGAATAATCCGTATGCGGCCGGGCGCCCAGACGGTAAAGGATGAAATCGGCGATCAGCAGGTATTTCCAGATCCGGCAGTCGACATCCGGCCGATGCTTGCGCAGCCAGAGGATCTTGCTCAACGAGTACATCGGCTGGATGGTCGTGCCGGCAATAGCCAGAACCCGGTCGCTGCCCAGGCTGGCCTCCAGTCCGGCTGCTTCATCCCGGCCTCGGCTGTCAATGTAGAGCAGGCAGTTATGCAGGACCTGGCCGTCCCGGTCGATGGCCACGACAGATTCGCCGAAGGAAGAGACCGCGATCGCCCGGACCGGATCGGCGGCCGGCGCGGCAGCTGCCATAGCGACTGCTTGCCGGATGACCTGACGGACTGCCGCCCAGATATCGTTCGGATCAAGTTCCTGCCAACCCGGCTGCGGGGATTGCAGAGCGTATTCCTGGCTGGCCTGCCCCAGGCATGAACCATCGGCGTTGATGATCGTCGCCTTGCAACCCGATGTGCCGACATCCAGTCCCATGATGCTCATGCCATGTACCTCCGGTTTTCCGCTGACTTAAGCTGACTTAATGATACCAGAGTTCCAGGCAGGCGCGCACATGGTGTTTCATTTCGCCAAAAACCAGTGTCTGCCGCCAGGTAGTGGTAAAGTAGTCCAGCGACGCGCGCCCGTCGGTCGGACAAGCCGCGCCGAGCAGGCCTTCCTGCTGCAGTCTTCTGGCTTGAGTCGGGCCGGCCACCTCGACGGCATGGCGGACCATCTCCGCCAGCAAAACCGGCGCCGAGTCGCGTTCCAGTGCCGTCCACAAGTTTACTTTACAGATGCCGTCGTCGGCAAGGCGGGCGATCTGGTCCCCCGGCACCGATGAAGCGCCGTGCAGGACGATCCGATTGCCGATGCGGTCGCGGATCAGGCGGGCCATCTCGCCGTGATAATGCAGGGTTTCGGCACTGGCGCGGTGCTCGGTGCCCAGGTTGGCCACGATCAGATCAGCGCCGGTCGCCGCGAAGTATGCCGCTGCCCGTTCCGGCGTGGTCAGATCACTGCGGACGGCGCCGGTGGCATCGACAATTTCGTCGCAAGCGCCTTCGATAACGATCTGGCCGCCTTGCTCGCGGACAAATTGACGGGTCAGCGCGATATTTTCCGCAAAAGGAGCCTTGGATGCATCGAACATGATCGAGGAAAAGCCGCTCAGATCCCAGTCCAGCAATTCCCGGTCGTCATCGAACTGGATATGATCCAGGTGGGTCATGATCCGCAGGTCGGCAAAGGGTGATCCCGGCGCCGCCAGTACGGCAATTTCAGCCATTAACAGCCGCAGCCCGATGTCCCAGCAACGGGTTTGGGTGTAGAATTCCGCCTGGGTCCGATGGCCGTAACGGACCGTAATGCCGATGCTGACCGGCAAGTTCGGAATATCCAGTGCGGCGCCATGTTCCAGGACTGCCGTCAGGATAGCCTCGGTGGTGGTCAGATTTTCGGTGCAAAAACACGGGATGACCCAGCCTTTCTGCCGGGCTTCTTCATAAATGGCCAGGACAGCCTGGCGATCGGTAATTAATGGCATGGACGCAACCTCATTTCCAGATTCCCGGCCTGGCCGGCATTAGCGGACCAAATCAATCAGGTCATATTTCAAATAGGTTGTGAAGGCTTCCCGGACAGCCGTGCCAAAGTGGCCGCTGGTCACGCTGACATGGTGCCGGAAGCCCTGCTTGCCGATGGTCAGCAGTTTATCCTGCAACTGCAGGATTTCAGCGACGCCGCCGCAGCCGAAGAAGCCGTCCTCGATCGGGTCGGCGGTAAACCGGCCTTCGTCGAGATAGCAGACCAGCTTGCCGCCGTCGGTCTTGGCACTGGCCAGCGTCAGCGGCGCCGGTGCGATCCGGCCGACATTGCAACCCCAGCCGCAGCCAGCCCCATAGCCTTTGGCGAACATCTTGTGCTCGATGACCTGCCCCTTGGCGGTCATCAGGCCTTGCGGCACCGGGCCGCAATGGAACAGGATGCATTTGTCGGGATCCGTGCCGTAATTATTGTTCCAGTCCAGGCAGGTGGCCGGCTGCTGCGATGCGGCCGCCAAGGCCTGCATCGTCACCGCATTGCCGACATCCAGCTCGCAGGCCGCCACAATGCCGCGGTTGTTCAGCTCGCTGAGCAGTACGCAGGGCGCGACGCGCAGTTCCCTTTCGATCTCTTCCCAGCAACGCAGAGCCAGGCAGTCCAATTGGTAATCCGCGATCAGGCCGTCGATGGCGACACTGATCCGGGTCAGCTGGTCGATCTTGTCCATCGGCACACCGGTCCAATTCGTATACCCGAGCAGGTATTCTTTTTTATCCCGGAAAGCGGCACTCTGCGGATCGATCGAGCGTACCCGCAGAAAAAGTTCGGCCAAGTCCAGTGCCTCGGTGGTGATCCCATAGCGCTGCAAGGTCAGCTCATCGAAGCGGACGGTTTTAAAGGCCGTGGTACGCGCGCCGATCGCACCGACCGTCAGCCGGCGCATGCGCCGGACGATCCGGCAGGCGGCCGCGAAGTCCCGGAGCTGCTGGTCGAAGTCTGGCGACCCGGGGTGAACAACCTGCCCGACGAAACTCGTGAAGGGCAGTCCATATTGGTAAAAAACGTCCATGATCGAGAACTTGCCGCAGAAAGCGTCCCGTCGGTGTTCAAAGTCCATCTTGCCGATCTCGTCCGGATAAGCCTGGACCAGAATCGGAACGCCACAGTCGGCCAGGGCGGCTATGGCGCCGTTTTCGTCGCCGAAATTGGGCAGGCAGAGGATGACGCCGTCGTATTCGCCGCGATGTTCAGCCAGGAAAGACGCGTAACGGCGGCCTTCGGCGGCGGTCTCCACCGCGCCGTAGCGAGTGGCGGTTTCATCGAGCAGCAAGGCGGCATAACCTTGCTTTTCCACGGCTGCTTTCATCTGGGTTCGCGCTTCGGCGATCAATGATTCCGGGAAAAAGCCCCGATTGCCGAAATAAAGGGCAAAAGTCATGTTAGCCATAGCGATATTACCTCATTTCCTGATTGGCAGCGGCAGCGCCGCCGGCCGATTCTAGACGGCTAAACGGTCGGACAGACAAGCGAGCATGGTCCATACGGTCTATTTTATCATATTAAAGGGACTGACCGGGCGAAAGGGCGAGCCGTTTCCTTTTAGGTAAAATCGTCCGAAAGATGCGGATCAATTTCGTGCTATAATCAGGATGTCCTGCCGGTTATCCGATCCGGTTCCCGACGCCGAAAGTTTGAAGGAGGCGCTGACATGTCCCTGCAGCTCGATACCGGCCAATTGCAAGCCCTCCTGCGCGATTTCCATACCCTGACCGGCATCCGGATCGTCATTTTCGATGAAGAATATCGCGAAATTCTGGGCTATCCAGCCAGACACAGCCCCTTTTGCACGCTGATGAAAGCGAATGGCCTAACCCGGGCGCTGTGCGCGAAAAGCGACGCCCGGTCCTTCGACCAGTGCAAGGCCACCGGCAAACTGGTCGTGACCCAATGCCATGCCGGCTTGATCGAAGCCGCTGCGCCCTTGAAAGACAAGGGCCTGATCATCGGTTACATCATGTTCGGCCAGCTGACCGGTTCGCGCGACCGGCAGCAGCTGCTGGCCGGCATTCTCGAACAGCACGCCGGGATCACCGCACCGGCTGCGGACCTGACGGCGGCTGTCCGCCAGGTCAAGTATCGCAGCATGCCGGAGATCCAGGCCGCCGCGAAAATCCTCGAGGCGATTACGACCTACGCGTTGCTGAACAACATGGTCTCGGTTCGCCATGAACAGCTGATTCACAAGCTGAATCATTACATCGACGATCACCTGGCGGAGAATCTGGACTCCCGGCAGCTCTGCCGCCAGCTTCTGGTCAGCCGGACCCGCCTGTACGAACTGGCCCGGCAATATCTCGGCACCGGACTGGCCGCCTATGTCACCCGGAAGCGCATGGCTTTGGCCTGTCAGCTGCTCACGGCCGGCAGCGCCACAATCGGCGAAATCGCCGCCCGCACCGGCTATGCGGATTATTCCTACTTCTGTAAGGTTTTCCGTCGGACCCAGGGTTGTTCGCCGGCCGAATACCGCTTGCGGGAGCAGGAGCGGTGGGCGTGATAACTGCAAGCAACCGGTGGGATAAATCTTCCGGTTCCCATCCTGCGCCGCCAAATGATATAATGAGTCCGTTTGCAACCCAATGTGAAAGGGACGTGAGCCAGCATGAGCATCCTGCAGGACAACTTTATCCCCTTTACCATCGAAAAACAGAAGCGAATCGCCCTGATCGCCCATGACAGCATGAAACAGTCCCTGGTCGACTGGGTGGACGCCAACAAGGACATTCTGAAGGGTCATTTCCTGTGCGGCACCGGTACAACAGCCCGCCTGATCGCCGAAAAGACCGGTTTGCCGGTGAAGGGCTTCAACAGCGGCCCGCTTGGCGGCGACCAGCAGATCGGCTCGCGCATCGCCGAAGGCACCATCGATTGCATGATCTTTTTCTGGGACCCGCTGGCTGCCCAGCCGCACGACCCGGATGTCAAAGCCCTGCTGCGCATTGCCGTGGTTTACGACATTCCGGTGGCCAACAACCGGGCGACCGCGGACTTCCTCCTGACCTCGCGGCTGATGAACGAAACCTACGAGCGGCAGGTCGTCAATTATAACAAAATCATCCAGAACCGCCTGGAAACGTTCCGCTAAGGTCAGGGCTTAGCGGACCAGATCGATCAGATAGCCATACCCCTCGCGCGCCATGTCTTCCTTGGCGATAAACCGCAGAGCGGCGCTGTTGATGCAATAACGCAGGCCGCCCTTTTCGCGTGGCCCGTCGGTAAAGACATGGCCCAGATGGGCGTCGCCGGCCCGGCTGCGCACTTCGGTCCGGGTCATGCCGTGCGAGGCATCCGCCTTTTCCCGCACGGCCTGCGGATCGATCGGCCGGGTGAAACTCGGCCAGCCGCAGCCGGACTCGAACTTGTCGGTTGAGGCAAACAGCGGTTCCCCGGTTGTGATATCAACATAGATGCCCGGCCGGTGTTCGGCCCAGTAGGCGTTCTGAAACGGCGGCTCGGTAGCGTTCCGGCGCGTCACGTCATATTGCAGCGGTGTAAGTCTCTGCCGCAGCGCCTCAGTGGTCTCCGAGACCGGATAGCGGCCGGGGTCGACCCGTGCCTGCGCGGCCTGCCGGAATTTCCGGGGATTGATATGGCAATATCCGCCCGGATTCTTATCCAGGTATTTCTGATGGTATTCCTCGGCGCGGGTAAAGTTGCGCAACGGTCCGGTTTCAATCGCGATCGGCTGGGCGTGGCGCTTTTGCAGCTCGGTCAGCGACCGTTCGATCACCGGGCGGTCCGCTGCATCAATATAATAAATGCCCGTACGGTATTGGGTGCCGCTGTCGCCGCCCTGGCGGTTAACAGCAACCGGATCGATCGCGTCATAATACAGCGTCAACAGGAAATCGAGGCTGACTGCCGCCGGATCATAGGTGACATGCACTGTTTCGGCATGCCCGGTGTCATGATGGCAGACGTCCTCGTAGGTCGGATTGGATGTCCGGCCATTGGCATATCCGACTTCGGTGGTCAAAACGCCAGGAATCGACGCCAGATATTTTTCTGTACCCCAGAAGCAACCGCCAGCCAGATAGATTTCGGCCATCTGTCTTTCCTCCTTTATTGTTCCGGCTAATTGCCGGATCTGGTTCCTGATCTCAAATTAACCGGCAGCAGCCAGGCTGTCAAGCAACATGGGATACGGATCGCGGGGTTGACATGACCGGCTTCGGCTTGTTATGTTGATAGGGTATCAGCGGCACGTTCGGACCGATTCCGGTTGCTATTAATAAATAACTCGTTTTCAGGAGGCTATATGGGCAGAATAGTGGTCATCGGCAGTTTGAATATGGATCTGGTGGTGAATAGCCCCCGAATGCCCCAATTGGGCGAAACCTTGACCGGCTGGGGATTCATGACCTGTCCCGGCGGCAAGGGCAGCAACCAGGCTGTTGCGGCGGCCCGGCTGGGCGGCCAGGTCGCTATGATCGGCAATGTCGGCCAGGATCTGTTCGGCGAATCGCTGATCCAGGGGCTGGCTGCCGATGGCGTCGACCGCCAGGCCGTGGTCCGGCTGCCGGACGCGCCAACCGGCACGGCGACCATTCTTGTCGTCGGCGGCGATAATTTCATCATTCTGGATCCGGGCGCCAACGGGCGTCTGACGCCGGCAATGATTGACGCCCAGGAGAACCTGATCCGTTCTGCCGATCTGGTCATGCTGCAGCTGGAAATTCCGCTGGATTCGGTCCAGCAGGCCATCCGTCTGGCCAGGAAACATCAGGTCCGGATCATGCTTGATCCGGCGCCGGCCGTGCCGCTGGACATGGAGCTGATTCGCCAGGTCGACATCTTCAAGCCGAATGAGCATGAATGCCAGATAGTCACCGGGCTGCAGGCCAATACAGTCGAGAATGCCCTGGCGGCCGTCACCGAGCTTTATCGGCGCGGCGTGCAGCTGCCGATTGTGACCTTGGGCGGACAGGGCATCGTCTATTATCTGGCGTCCGAGCAGAAAGCCTGCCATGTGCCGGCTCATCCCGCTCAAGTGGTTGATACGACCGCTGCCGGCGACTGCTTCAGCGGCGCGCTGGCCGTCGCCCTGACCTCCGGCCAGAGCATTCCGGAAGCCATCCGGTTTGCCTCCCGGGCGGCCGCTATTGCGA
>JAEXPB010000523.1 GCA_023438965.1 Bacillota bacterium
CAGGCCTTCGTATTCGGCGCCGTTCTCGTAGATGACCCGCTGGGCGACGCCAACCATCTGCAACTCGGTGTCGCCGGGCCGCAGCTGACGGCGGACTTCATCCATGGCCAGCTTGGTGATCCGGAACCCCTCGCGCAGGCAGGCCAGCTCGTTCGGCGACTTGATGCTGCGCAGGCTGACCATGATGTCGAAGCAATCGACAATCTCCGCTTGCGGATAGCACTCCTGCAAGCCGGCGATCATGACCGCGGTGGTGTCCAGGAGACTGCCGATCCCGATGCGAATCTTCTCGCCGGCAATGCCCAGGCCCTGGAAAATGTCGCGGTAAGTGCTGGTCCGGGTTTCCGGATAAGTCGGATTGGCCGACTCGCGGTAATACAAGGCGGTATAGATCGTGCTGATCCGGCTGACGTCGGACGCGTATTTGGTGCTCTCGGGACCGACGATAATCGCCGATCGGCCATCCGGCGTGATCGCCACGCCGGCCCTTTCAAAAAGCGGCCAGTAACCGGAGAAATAGCGGACGTTGGCGTAGTCGGACTCGGTCGAATTGACCAAAAGGACATCGACGCCGCGCCGGCCGGCCAGGACGGCGGCTTTGGCGATACGCTCTTGATATTCCTGATCGGGAATGCAAATTCTGGTCATCGGGATGCTCCTTTCGCAGATCAACGGTGCTAAGATTCTGTGGGAACGTTCTTACAAATAATCGTAGATCATCTGGACAATGATGTCAAGCCTGTTGCACATCAATTATTCTCTGGCTTCGCAAATTTTATCGGAACGATATGACATCGTTTGCCCGCGCTGCAGCTCTTCAGGATGGCGGACTAGCCAGTGATTTCTTAAAAGCCTGCGGAGTCAGGCCTTCGCTCTTTTTAAACAGCCGGCTGAAATAATGCGGATTATCCAGCCCGATCTCATAAGCGATTTCCTTGCCGGACAGGTTGGTGCAACGCATCAGGTCCTTGGCGGCGGCGATCCGCACCCGGGTGACATACTTGCCGGGCGTCATCCCCAGCGCACGGTTGAAAAGCCGGATTAAATACTGCGGTGAGACATTCAGCCGCTTATACAGCTCAGGCAGACGAAAAGCCGACTGGTAATGCAGCCGGATGTCCAGCATCGCTTCCTGCACCAACGCAGGGATGGCGTGATCGGAAATTCCCGTCGAAGGCTTGAATTGCGCTTCCAGGGTTATCCTGGTCAGCAAGGCCAGGATCTGGCAGACATCGAGCGTAATCAGGAGTTTGCCGCCAATGGGCAGGTGATCCCGATCGACCAGCGCTTTCTCCAGCAAGGTGAAGATTTCGCCGCGGTAATCTCCGCAGGCGGTCCGGGTCGGCAGTAGAATGCTCTGGAAAGAGGCTTGCGGCAGGATGCAGATGTCGGCGATCGGTTCAGTCAGAAGGGAATGCCGGAAATGGGATAACAGATGCTCCAGACTGGTCGGTTCGACCGATCGGATCGCCCGGTCGATTGTGAAATGGATGAAGTAAAAATGACAGGGTTGGTCCAGCGCCTGGGCCCGGTATTCCTGGCCGGACGGCAGGAAAAGGCAGTCGCCGGGGGCCAGCCGGCAGACCTGGTCATGCAGCGTGAACGTGCATTCGCCGCTGCGGACGACAATGATCATGTTGCTGCGGCTGATCCGCGGCGACTTGACCCACCGGCCAATTTGCTTGGTGTGTCCGATCATCTGGATCTCTGGCAAGACCTGCAAATCAAAAATGTACATCCGCGGGCTCCTGGTTTAATAATGTGCCCCATTCAGTAATCGGGTGCATTGTCAGATGACACGTCGATTAACCATAATTATAGCATGAAGACCCTGAACGGCAAGGTTTGCGGGCCAGCATCCGTAAAATGCACCGCAAGCCGTTGGTTTAATGAAATGCCCGCGCCGCGGGTAGATCTGTACATCGGGGGATATCCATTGGGGGAGGTTTTTTGATGAACGCAACGCTGACCCGACACAACGGTGTCTTGATGATCGATCTGGATGGCCGGCTCTATTCGCCGCTCGCTTTCCGCTCTTTCCGGCCGACCGAGGAGAACATCGGTGATTTCTATCGCGCCGGCATCCGTTTGATGAGCATCCTGATGACCGGCCTGAATTGCACCCTGGATGTCCCTTATTCACCGCACGGCGAGATCTGGACCGGGATTCGGCACTATGACTGGTCGGCGATAGACCGGCAAATGGATCTCTTTATGAGCAACGCGCCGGAGGCCCGTTTCAACATCATGCTGCAGCTCGACACGCGGTCCTGGTACCTGGAAGCCAATCCCGAATGCTCGAACACCTTCTTCAACCTGGTGGAAATGGCCGGTTATGACCAGTGGCGTCAGGATGTCCTGGTCTACCTGCAGGATGTGATCGTCTATCTGGAAGCCCATTATGGCGAACGCATTTTTGCCTACTCCCTGTTCTGCGGCAGTTCCACCGAATGGTACACCAACTCGCTGGCGTCGCTGCGCCCGGAGGCTGCGCTCCACTGGCATCCGCTCAAGCTGGCGGCTTATCGCGAATATTGCGGCGATGCGACCGCCGAACTGCCGGCGGCCGAGCAGCTGCATCAGACGTCGCACGGCATTTTCCGCGATCCGGCCATCGATCGGGAAGCGCTGGCCTACTGGCATTTCCATCATCAGGCGATCGGCTCGGCCATCTTGTATTTTGCCGCTGCTGTCAAGGCGATGACCGGTCGGCGGAAACTGCTCGGCCTTTTCTACGGTTATCTGCTGGAACTGACTGGCGGCCGGCTGCTGCAGGAAGGTCACCTGGGGTACGAACCAGTCTGGCGCAGTCCGGATATCGATCTGATTTTCGAGCCGGCCTCCTATGGACCGACGCGGCTGTTCAGCGGCGGCAGCGGTTTCCTGCATACGGTCGATTCCGTCGATCTGCATCACAAGCTGACCTTCCATGAAGTCGACCACACGACCTATGTGGCGCCGCAAAGGCTGGAAAACGGCCGGAAAATCCCCGGTGCCGACTCCAAGCTGCCGGACAGCTTCACAACCCGGATGGTTCTGCGCCGTGAATTTGTCCTCAGCCGGACCAAGCAGACCGGTTTGTGGTGGTTTGACTTCTTTGGCGGTTATTACCGGGCGCCGGAGCTGATGGCCGAAGTCGGCAAGATGGTGACGATCGACCAGCGGCTATGCGGCATCGACCGGCAATCAGTTGCCCAAATCGTTGTCTTCGGCGATGTCGAATCGATGTATCAGGTGTCGGCGGCAGCCCGGATCAACGACGACTGCCTGCGCCATATGCGCGACAACCTGGGTCGGATCGGCGCGCCCTATGATAGCTT
Organism: Bacillota bacterium; assembly: GCA_023438965.1. GTDB lineage: Bacteria > Bacillota > Clostridia > Saccharofermentanales > UBA5734 > UBA8949. Next base: position 3,321 of record JAEXPB010000523.1, read on the forward strand.
CACCTTCAGCGACCTGCCGGAGGTCGATCTCCGGCGCTACCGCCTCTGCATTTTCTTGAATGCCTTCCGGATCAGTGAATGCGAACGAAACTGCATCGAAACAAAGGTCAAGCAGGACGGGCGCAGCATTCTCTGGCTCTATGCGCCGGATTATCTGACGGACGGCCGCTTCGATGCCGCCAGCATCAGCCGGATGACCGGCCTGACCGTGCAACCGGCTGAGGGCACGGATTCTGAAGTGGTCAGCGGTGAAAGACGGTATCGTTTCTCTACCGAAATCCAGCCGCTGTTTCAGGTCGCGGATGATCAAGCGGTTGCGCTGGGCTGGTATGCCGGGAGCCAGGCGGTCGCCCTGGCCCGCAAGGAACAACCCGGCTGGACATCCTGGTACAGCGCGGTCGGCAACGTGCCGCCGGCGATCCTGCGGGAAATTGCCCGGCAGTCCGGCGTTCATCTATACTTCGAAGGTGATGATCCGGTTTACGTCAACAACCGGCTGATCGGGATC
>JAEXPB010000038.1 GCA_023438965.1 Bacillota bacterium
GCCGCGACTTCGTGGCCGGCAAGGAAGCGAGCGTCATCGCCCAGTTGCGCAAGCTCCGGCAGGAGCTGGCCGATACCGACGCGATCATCCACGCCAACACCCTTTTCCTGGACCGGGGCGAGAATACCGGCATTCTGGCCCGGGAGACCGCCGCCGACCTCAATGCGGTCGGCCCGGGCGGCCGCGCTTCCGGCGTCCGCTGGGACGTGCGGCAGAACTTCCCCTATGCTGCCTATGGCGAATTGAAATTTACGGTTCCCGAGCATAACAACGGCGACGTGAACTGCCGGATGAACACCAAGATCGAAGAATGCTACCAGGCGATCGACCTGATGATCCAGGCGATCGAGGCCATGCCGCAGGGCGGGGTCGGCGAGATCATCCGCGGCCTGCCGGCTTATGCCGCCGCGTTCGGTCTGGTGGAGTCACCGCGCGGCGAGAGCATCCACTGGCTGATGACCGGCGAGAACGACACGGTCTTCCGCTACAAGATCCGGACAGCGTCCTTCTGCAACTGGCCGGCCGTCTGCCATGCTGTCCGCGGCAATGTCGTGCCCGATTTCCCGCTGATCAACAAGAGCTTCAACCTGTCTTATGCAGGCAACGATTTATAATCAGGAAGGCGCCCGATGAATATGTTCCGCAAAATCCTGAAATATCCCCGGCTGACCCAGGCCTACCCGCAAAAACCGCTGCCGAACAGCGACCGCTTCGTCGGCCGGCCGGTGATCGACCCGCAGCGCTGCATCCGCTGCGGTACCTGCGCCGCGCATTGCCCGTCGCGGGCGATCGACTTCACGCCGGACCGGCCGGTCGGGATCAACCTGGACGAATGCATTTTCTGCGGCTTGTGCGCCGAACTCTGCCCGGCCGGCGCCGCCAGCATGTCCCATGCCTTCGAGCTGGCGGAAACCAGCCGCGAGCGCCTGCGCAGCGCGCCGCTGGTGATCACGGACACCGCACTGCCGGCGGAAGCGCTGGCCGGGACCGGCGCCCGGCTCGAGGCCCGGATCCGGAAAATCTACGGCCGCAGCCTGCAGATCCGCGAAGTGGACGCCGGTTCCTGCAACGGCTGCGATTATGAGATCAATGCCTTGAACAACCCGTTCAACGACATCGAGCGCTTCGGCGTTCATTTCGTGGCTTCGCCGCGCCATGCCGACCTGCTGCTGGTCACCGGCACCGCCACCCGCAATATGGAACTGGCCCTGATCAAGACCTGGAATGCGACGCCCGACCCCAAGCTGGTTGTCGCCGTCGGCGCCTGCGCCTGCAGCGGCGGCATTTTCCGCGATTCGTACGCCGCCCGGAACGGCATCGACAGCCTGGTGCCGGTCGACGCTTACATTCCCGGCTGTCCGCCGCGTCCGCAGGCAATTCTTTACGGGATCCTCAAGGTGCTGGAACGACGGGAGGTTCGCCGGCAGGCTGGTCAGGGAACGTGATTCGGCGGCGGATCCGGCCGACTCAGTATTTATTGAATGTGTAGACTTTATCGGCCGTTTTGCGGGCCTTCGGCGCGATTGGCACCTCGGCGGGGTACCCCAGCGCGATGACCAGGCGGACCCGGCGTTCGGCCGGGATTTCCAGCAGGCGGCGCAGCTTCTTCTCGGCAAACCAGCCGATGATGCAGGTGCCCAGTCCTTGCTCGGTGGCGGCCAGGCACAGGTTCTCCACCGCCAGGCCGATATCGATCGCCGCGTATTCCTGGTCTTTGAAACGGCCGCCGAATTTCGAGGCCAGATTGGCCGGCTCTTCGACGACGACGATGAAAACCGGCGCCTGGTTGGTGAAATGATTCAGGCGGAACGGTTCGCTTTGCAGCAACGGCGGAACCTCGGCCAGCTTCGCCGGGTCGTCGACGACCACAAAACGCCAGGGCTGGCTGTTGCAGGCCGATGGCGCCACCCGCGCGGCCTCCAGGCAGCGGATGATCTTGTCGCGGTCGACGGGTTTTTCCAGAAAAGCGCGGCAGCTGCGCCGCTGATTGACCAGTTCGCTGAAAGACATGGCTGATACCTCATCTATCGGATTATGCAAGGCCAAAGTTTTAATTATCATAAACCATGTGCAGAAAAGGTTCAACCGGCTATGGGTTAATAACCCATTTGCTGCAGCAGGCTGGCTAACAAGGGTCCGTTTTGCGGATGCAGCCGGGCTTCCAGACCGCTTTGCTCGATCAAGCCGGCATTGAGCTCGTTCTCGGCCGAATGGCAGGTCTCGTAGAGCAGTATGCCGCCGATCTGCGGATCGGTATTCAGGGCATCCAGATAGGTTTGATTCATTTCATGGCCCTGGGCAATGTAACAATGGGCCCAGACCCGTTTGCCCTGTTCAGCGGCATAAGCCTTGATCTGTGCGCCGAGAGCCGGCCGGTAATGATTGTGATAATAATGCTTGAGGGTGATTTCGTCGGCCAGGTCGACCATCTTGCGCCAGTCGACCTGGATCTTGGGCATCGCCCAGAAACCTAATTCGTTGAATTCGCTGCTCAGGCGCGGTTCTTCGTTGGCATGGCGCAGATGGACCTGCATGGTGCGGCCGGACTGATGCAGCAAGCGGGCTGCCTGATCAAGGAACTGCAAATAAAATTCGCCGCGCACCTGCATTAATTTCAGGGGATCAGCAGCCTCCTTGCGGATATCGATGCCGTATTGCTCGCGATAGCGCTCGATGATCGGCTGATTATAACCGAAATGGACAAAATCGCTGACCATGCCGGAATGATTCTGCAAACGGAAATCCACGCCATCAAAGCCCAAGGCGATATATTGCCCGACTTGTTCCAGCCAATGGGCGCGAACTTCCGGATAAGCCTCGCATGGCGTTCCCTTCAGGCGATCCAGCTTGCCGCGGGCGATGCCGAACGTGCTGTTGGCCTGCATGCCGCTGCCCCAGAAGCCGCTGCCATGCCAGTCGAATTCGAAGCCCATGCTGGCGAAAAGCGGCACCTCGCCGGCCACCGCCGGTTGATTGCGCGCAGGCATCTGCTCGGCGCCCCACGGATGTTCCCCGGACTGTTTCCGGGCGGGGGTCCGGACAAAGGGCGTGACGGTTGATGCGATCCCGGCATCCGATCCATAGAGCCGGACCATGGCGGAGGGAATATTGTAAAGCTGCCCCTGGCCAATCAGGCGGACTGCCAGATAACGGGCATCACGGCCGAAACGAAAGCCGGACAGCCGGACCGTCTGGCAGAGCCGGCCGTCCGGGAAAGCGGGCAAGCCGTTGGCATCCCGGATTATTTGCCGTGCCGGTTCGGAAATGGTCAGGGTGAAGGGACCGTCATAACGCCGATAGGTGCCGTTGTCCGGACTCAGCCAGATTTCGGCTTGCAGGCGGTCGGCCTGTTCCAGGCGGGCTGGTTGAAATTCCGCTTCCTGTTCCGGCCCGATCCGGTCATGGAAAGGTTCACAGATGAAATCCAGCTCGATGCTGGTGATGTCCGCAGCGAGGGCCTGACCTGCAGCCTCGTCCGGTTTGCGCCGGACGATCAAATCCGGCCGTCTGGCCAGCAAGGTATCCAGATAGATG
>JAEXPB010000042.1 GCA_023438965.1 Bacillota bacterium
ATGTCAACACGGTGCAGGGCGGATTTGCCGCGGTCAGCGATTATCGCTCCGAAGATCTGGCGCAGGGCAATCTCATCGCCGGCGTGATGTCCACGGCATCCGGATCCTGGCTGCCGGAACAGATGAAGCTGCAGGTCCTGCCGTATCCGGTGTTCCGGGATGGTCAGCCGGTATGTGTCCAGCAGGGGGCCGGCATGGCGGTAATCCATACGACAGCCAGCCAGGACGCGGCCGCGGCGATTTTCCTGGCCTGGCTGACCCGGCCGGAGCAAAATGTCGATTTCACGGTCAATGCCGGCTACTTGCCGGTGACCAAGCCGGCCTTGCAAAGCCAGCTGCTGCGTGACCGGCTGGGCAGCCTCGGCCAATCCGGAACCGCGCTGTGCCTGAATGCCTTCCTGAACCAGATGCAGTCCAGCCGGCTCTACTATCCGGAAGCCTTCTCCGGCAGTTACGATGTTCGCAAGCTGCTGGCCAAGTCCCTGGCCGACCTGGCTGCCGAATCCCGCAAATCCTGGCTGACGGGCCAGGCGGAAGGGCGTTCAACTGAAAAACTGCAAAACCTCTACATCAATGAAGTCATCTTTGAAAAATGGTATTCGCAGTTGGTTCTGGACATCGGCCGGCTGCTTGACCAGAACTGAGGTAGCCGCTGCATGGCCAACACAAGCAAACGACCATCGGACAGGACCATCCGGCAACAATTGGTCGTCCCGCTCATCCTGATTGTCATCCTGCAAGGGCTGGCAATTTTGACCGCTCTGTTCTGGGTTTACGAATTCCGCCAGCTGGACATGGCGGCGATCCGGATCATTCTCGCCGCTTCGGTAATTTCGCTGATTCTGGGTCTGATCATCGCTGCCGTCATCGCCAATTCCTTTTCCCACCCGATCATTCGCCTGGCCCGGCAGGTTCGCGAACTGGACCCCAACTGCCCTTTCCGACTGGCCCGCTCGCGCATTCGCGAGCTGAACGAACTAACCGACAGTCTGGAACAAATGAGTGCGGATATCGCCGCATCCGCCGCCCGGCTGTCGTCGACCATCGACCTGGTTGGCTTGCACCTGGCCAGCTTTGAAGAAAATACCGACAAAGGGAATGTGCGGGTGTCGGCTTCTTTCTTTGACCTGACCGGCCTGACACCGGCCGAGCCGGGCAGCCGGCTGCTTCGGACCGGGCAGTGGCAGTCGTTCGAGGACAACCTGCTCAGCCGGCGGGATCCGGCTTATCCGGATGTCTACGTCTGGCAGCCGGAAGGCAGTGTGAAAAAGCGCTGGCTGCGCCTGCGGACGGCCGGCGAACCCAGCCGCCGATCCGGAATCCTGATGGATGTGACAGACGAGATTCTCCGCCACCGGCGTCTGGAGCTGGAGCGCGACTATGATGCCTTGACGCATCTGTTGAACAAGCCGGCTTTCCTTGACCAATGCGCCCAGACGATGGAGCAGATGGCTGGCAGCGGCATCGCGGCCATGCTGTTTAGCGATCTGGACAATCTCAAGGAAATCAATGACCGCTACGGCCACAAATTTGGCGATCGCTACATCCAGATGGCTGCCGGCGTATTTGGCCAGTTCCGGCGTTTCCAAGGCTTGGCCGCCCGCCTTTCCGGCGATGAGTTCGCGGTTTTTCTGGTCGGCCGGGATGAATATGCCGACCGTGAAGGCCTGCGCATCCTGATCAGCCAGATCCTGAACGAGAACCGTCAGCAGTTGCTGGCGGTCCCCGACGAGAAGCAGATTCCGCTAAGCATGTCGGTTGGCCTGGCCTGGTATCCGTCCGATTCGGCGCAGGTCGGCGAGTTGTTGAATCTGGCGGATTTTGCCATGTATCAAATCAAGAAGGAAGGGAAGGCCGGCCTGCATGAATTCCTGGCGGAAGAATATCAACAGAACCAGGAACTGATGGAAAGCCGCGCCAACCTGGACCAACTGCTGGTGCTCAAGCAACTCGAATGCGTGGCCCAGCCGGTTGTCGACGCGCATACGGCCGAGATTGCCGGTTACGCGATGACCATGCGTCCGCTGCACTCCCGGATCCGGCTGCCCCTGGAGGTGATCGAGCTGGCTCGCCAGCAGAACCGCCTGCCGGAGCTGGAGCGCCTGATGTTCAACCTTTGTGCGCATTGGGCCGGCCAGAATGCATCCGGCTCGTCCGCGCTGAAAATCTTTTTTTGCGCCCTGGCCGGCCTGACCGGGGTTACCGCCGGCATCCCGCCGGCCGAAACCGAACTGGCGCCGCTGCACGGACGGCTGGTTGTCGACATGAACGGCAGCGAAATGCAGAATGAACGCAGCATCCAGCAATTTGTCCAGTTTGTCGCCGCGCTGGAAGGAGAGCTGGTGATCAGCCAGTTTTCCAGTGGCAGTCTGGAAAACCCGGCCGGCGATATCCGTCCGGATTATATCAAGTTGGATCAGACCATCATTCGGGATATCGACAAGGATGCCGCCCGTCAGCAGCTGCTGGCCAAGCATATGGCCTGGTGCGCCAGTCAGGGCATTCAGGTCATCGCCGAAGGTATCGAGACGGAAGCGGAAATGGTCACGGCTATCCGGCTTGGCGCCGACTATCTCCAGGGCTATTTCTTTGGCCGGCCGCAGGCGGAAACCACTGAACTGCCGCTGACGGTGCGACTGCAGATTCTCAGCGCCCGCCGTTTAAGCTGATATCCAACAGGGTCAATTCCGGCCGGGAGAAGAGCCGCAACGGCAGGCTGACGCAGCCCAGACCGCGGCTGATGTAGGCTTGGGTGCCCTGCCAGGCAAACAAGCCTTTAAAATGGCCGATGCGCGGAAGCTTCTCACTGCGCAGCAGCAGGAATTCCAGATGGAACGGCAGCCAGACCTGGCCGCCGTGGAAATGGCCGGCCAGAAAATAAGCCGCTGATCCGGCC
>JAEXPB010000144.1 GCA_023438965.1 Bacillota bacterium
TCAGCCGCCAATGTCGCCCAATAATTTCGCGGCCAGGCGGGCCAAAGTCAGATGCCGGTCTTCCCGGAAAGCCGCAACGCGGGCCAGTCCGGCTGCGCTGCCGCAGCGGGCGGCTGCTTCAGCCACCTTGAGTTCCAGCAAGGCCATATGGAAATTGCCTGGACCGGCGGCCGCCGGCAGGACGCGAAATCCGCTGAGTGCCGGGTCGTCCAGCAATCGTTCGAGCGACAGCCGGAATTCCGGCCGCGGCATGGCGATGGCCGCTTCGGCCAGGCTGAGGATCCGGTCGTAGTTCGGCACAGTTTGATTGTCGATCCGCCCCTTGATATAAAGGTTCTCGTCGTTCCGGCAGCTGCCGCCGGCCTGGGTCCGCTCGAGCATCTTCAGCAGCACGGGCGCCGCTTCGGCAATCTGTGCCCGGGCCAGGATGTAGGCCAGCTGGTTCATCAGCCAGTAATCGTCCAGGCTGCCCAGGCAGCCGCCCTTGATGTTGCCGGGGTAGGCGTCGTTCCGATCCCGGTAAACCAGATCCGGCTGGCGGTCGTCCAGCTCGCGCAGGCAGGCGATCAAGCCGGTGCAGCCGCTGCGGTCGCCAAACCAGAGCAGCGTTTTCCCGACCAGGACAGGATCGCGGGCCTCCCGGCTTTGCCCAACCTGGTTCAGGATGGCTGCGGTGTCCGGCCAGTCGGCCAGCACGGCGTCGGCAAAGGCGGTCTCATCGCCGGCGAAAAGCCGGCCGGCGATGGACCAGGCGTCGTTCAATGCGGTGTCTTCGGTCTGGCCGATCACACCCTGGCCGCGCAATTCCCGCTGCAGCGCCTGCAGATCGAGCTGTTCCGGCCGGCAGCCCTGCGCCAGCGCCTGCGCGGCGATCTGGCCGCCCACGCTGCCCAGGGTCATGATATCGGCGTTCATGCGCACATAATTGAAGGCATCCTGATCCAGGGCGATACCCTTGGCGACCACCAGGACATTGGCCAGGTTTTCCGGAATCATGGTCCGCATCGGGATGCCAATCGTGCGCCCCGGCGCATGCTGGGCCAGGATGCCCAGCCGGCCTTCCAGCCGGAAGCACCGGCTGTGCGGATCGTAGTCGCTGTAGGCTTCGCAGATGATATCCGGACAGGGTGTCCGCCGGACGACATCGCGCAGGGTGACATTCAGCAAGCCCCGGATCCGGCGCGATTCACGGACGGTCAACATATCGACCAGGTCGTAATCCGGCGCATCGGTCAGGTTCTGCCGGATCGAACGCAGCCATTCCGACAAATACCGGCTGTCCAGGACATCCTGGTCCAGGTTGCAGCTGACCGGCGGATCGAGCGGCGAGCCGCTGTGCCGGTACCATTGACTGTAATCCTGGACCAAACCAGCGGTCGGATCGCCGTAATCGGTCTGCCCGCCGGCCAGCCAGACCAGGTCGGCGTCGCCGGTCGCATCCAGGAATATTTGGGCTTGGTAGAGGACCGGACCGTTTTCGCCGAAGCCCAGAACCGCCCGCAGCGTACCGTCGGCCGCTTGGGCGCCGCAAACGACGGTAGTCAGGTCGACTGCCGCCTGCCGCTGCCGGAAAAGGTCGTTGTAATAGAGCATTTCGGCCGCCAGGAGACGGTTCGCGAGCGGTTCGGCGTTGATGGTCGCGGCAAAACGGCTGATATCGGCCAGGATCGCCCGGAAGCGGGCGTTCCGGTTGCCCAGGTAGAAGGCGTTGACGCCGCCAACCGTCCGTGTGCCGCCCAGATTGCCGAAAAATTCCACCAGTTGCACCGATCGGTTGGCGTCCAGCAGACGGCGGGCGGCGCACAGGCCGGCGGTGCCGCCGCCGATGATCGCCGCATCGGCGGTGCGGACCGGCAGCCCGATGTCCGTCCTGGGCAGACTGATCCGCTCGAAAGGGATCCTGCAGCGCGGATCATCCAACGGTTGGGCCGCAGCGTTACCCGCGGGGATACGCCGGCCATAAACCAGATAGTCATCCGGTCCGGGTGCGGCCTGATCCGGCATGTCCCGGCTGTTCAGGATCCGGCGGCTCAGCTCGGCCGGATCGGTATCCGGCGCGCAGTCTGACCAGCCGGTCAGGCGGACCGCTGGCCGTTCGGCGGCCGTGCCGGCCAGCGAAGCCGGCAGTGCGCCCGCAAGCCAGGCACCGGCCATCTGCGGCCGCTCGCAATGCCAGGCCTGCGCGGCGGCCGCCGCCTCGGCCCGCATGAAGCGTTGGGCTTCGTTCAGCGGCATCGGCCGCGGGCAGCGGCGGGTAATCTCCAGATACGCCTGGTCCGGCCGGACAACGCCTGGCCGGATCTGCTCCCCTCCGGCTGCCGCATCGGCACCCCGCTCATGCCAGCTGACACCGAAATATTCCAGTTGATAGGACAGGATGTGACCGGCCGGTATCAATACTGGACGGCCGTTGACGCTGCACGCCGCCGTGGCGAAGCGCGTGGCGTCAATGACCCGGTTGGCCGGGCAGCTCAGAACACCGAGCTTATTGGCCAGCAAAGCGCCGGTGATCCGGCCCCCGTGCAACTTCAAGCCGGCGAAATGGGTCATGTAGATCGTTTCTATCGACCAGGCCTGAAGCAATTTCTGGAGCTCCCGCTTGACCTGTCCGGCCAGCAGCCGTTCCAGCCGCACCGGTTGGCCGCACCGGCCCGGCAGCCTGGCCAGCAGCCGGTTCAGGACCGGCAGAACCCGATCCTGGCTTCCCTGGCCATAATATTGCCAGGTAGCCGTGATGTCCTCGCCGGGATAAGTCAAGGGTGTGACCATCAGCACGGTCTGTCCGGCTTCGCGCAAATTCAGGGCCAGCTCGATGGCCGCTGTGGTTGCGCCCACGATAATTGTCTGGGTCATCGGTAAATCCTCTCTCTCCCTCTCCCCGGTCGGATCCCTGGCCGCCCTATCGCGGCAAAAGGCCCGCGGCTGTCTGGCGCGCGGGCCTTTCGGGCTGATGGTTCCTATTTGGTGTAGCCGCTGGCGTCCAGCTGCTTCTGGGCGGATGCCAGGTAGGTGTCCAGCTTGTAGGTCGATTTGAGGGTGCTGACAAAGGCGTCGTATTCCTTCAGGTCGCGGCGGCCGAAGATGAAGGCCATCACCTGTTCGGTTTCATATGCCTTGATGTCGGCCAGGTTGATGTCCGCCGGCGGGATGATCAGGTTTTCGTAGGCGTAGACCAGTTTGACATCCTTGGCGGCGTATTGGACTTCGCTGGCGCACTCGGCGAACTTGACCATGCAGTAGGTCATGTTGTCGCGGCCGGTCATCTGCAGCTGCCAGGCGTAGCCAAGGTTGTTCATGGCGTCCAGCTTGACTTTCTTGCCGTTTTCGACTTTGTAATGCGTCCCCTCGACGCCATAGCAGACCAGGTCTTCGCCCTCGGTCGTCGAGCAGTATTCGAACAGCTCGAAGATCTTGGCCAGTTTGGCCTTGTTGTCGGTCAGATCGGCGTTGATGCCCAGGATCAGGCCGCCGCCGGCCATGTCATAGGCCGCGCCGGTGGTCCCGTATGGGCCGGTGATCGCATCCATATGGCCCCATTTGGCTTTGGGATCGACGGCGCTCAGGGCCGTCTGGGCGGTCTGGCGGCCGTGGATGTGCCAGCCGGAATAGACGATCGCCGTCTTGCCGGCCGCCATCTTCTCGGTTACCGCGTTGTTGTCGTTGGCCATGATTTCCGGATCAACCAGACCGGCCTGGACGAACTTGCGGATCGCTTCGATGGCTTCCTTGAAATGCGGCTGCGTGCTGGCCAGGACGACTTTCTTGTCGACCAGCATCAGATTGTTGGGGCCGGCGACGCCATAGGCGGTGAAGAAGCCGTTGAAGGCGGATGAACGCCCTTCCTTGATCGAGCCGCTCAGCGGGTAGGTGTCGCTCTTGCCATTGCCGTCCAGGTCGGCGTTCTTGATCGTCACGGCCAGGTTGTACAACTCGTCCAGGCTGGTCGGCATTTTGGCGTTCAGCTTGGTCAGCCAGTCGTAGCGAATCCACCAGCTGCAGAAATTGTCCTCCGGCCGCTTCGGGATGGCCGAAATTTTCCCGTCGACGGTGACTTTGTTCCAGTCCGCCTGGCGGGTGACTTTCAGCACGTTCGGGAGCTTGTCCTTGTAGTCGCCGATGTTCAGCAGCACGCCGTCCTGGGCGTATTTAGCCAGGTTCTTGAAGGGAATCTGGAAGACATCCGGGATCGTGCCGCCGGCGATGCGGACGCCGAGTTCGGTTTCCCACTCCGCCGAAGCCTTGTAGGTGAGCTTGATGTTCAGCTTCTTGTTCAGGACGGGAATCAGCGGATCGGTATCCGGG
>JAEXPB010000160.1 GCA_023438965.1 Bacillota bacterium
TCGTATTGCGCCATTCTGCAGTCCCCCTTTTGCCTGGTTGTTCATTGCATCCAGCTCAGGTGTGCGGTATTGTACTGATGACTGATTTCAGCGCGGCCGCTACGATTCGGACTTCATCTTCATTCAACGTCAACGGACTGACATAGATGGCAGTCTCATCGGGCGCCCAGGTGCCGACCAGAATCGACGGATCACCGATTCTGAGCATCCGGACGACTTCGTTGCGCCGATCAGTATCGGGGAAGGCGACCCGCATCCGCGGATAGGCCTGGCCATGCGGGCCCGGATAAACACGGGATACTTCGATATGGGGCAGCCCGGCCAGACTGTCGATCAGTGCTGCCACCCATTGCTCGTGTTGTTGTAAAATAGCGGTGTGATCGAGCGACAGATAGCGCTCGACGGCTGTCAAAACGCCCATGATCTCTTCCTTGCCGACTTTCGCAACCCGGCCGATGGCACTGTATGGGCTGCCATTCCGACAACAGGCGGCGATCAGGTCTTTCCTGCCGAGGATCAGCCCGGTGTTCTGCGGCCCGCACAATGCCTTGCCACCGCTGAAAACAACCAGATCCGCTCCTATGCCCGTATAGCGCCATAGGTTCTCGACCGGCGGCAGGTTGGCCGCCGCATCAACGATAACCGGAACATGATGGCTGGAAGCCACTTGAACGACCTGGTCCAGCGGCAGCGCGTGCCGTTCATACCAGCTGCCGGCAAAATATAGAATTGCCGCCGTTTGGCGGGATATGGCCTGTTCCAGATCGTTGATCCGAGTCTGCTCGGTCGCACCGATCTCGCCCAACTTGGCACCAGCCTGGCGAACGCAGCGATCCCAGGACACTCTCTGACATTTCTGGATAATGATCTCATTAGGCAGGCCTGCGGTGTCGGGCAGCCGGTTAATTTTGTCCTGATCCGGCCCGGTGATGCAGGCGGCGGCCGACAGCATCAGGCCGCAGGCGGCACCGGCCGTAACATAGGCCGCTTCGTTATGGGTCAGTTCGGCAATCTTTGCGCCAGCCTTACCCGCGAGCTCATACAGGTCAACAAAGCTTCGGGATGCCTCAGCCATCGCATCGATCACCTCGGCAGGCATGCGCGATCCTCCGTAAACCGTGATCGTATCCCAGGCATTGATGATTTTGCCAACTCCCAGATCCTGATAACGAAGCATAGGCCACCTCACTAGCTGATCGTACTGCTGCCGCATGAAATCATAAAGACAAGGTTTTCCGGTACCTGCCGGGCAGCCACCTGTATTTATTATATTGACCATCTGGTGGGTATGCAAGCTTAAGGAAGGTCGAGTCATACCGGTTTATCAGCAGGGCTATCCTGTTTTTCTGAAGTCCATTCTGTGCTAATTCTGGTTTAGCCTGTCTATAGTCTTGTCCGGTGCGTTGCTCTAAAATTATTGGTGATCTCGCGAGACATCATCGTAAAGGAGAAAGTATATGTACAACATTAGATTAGATTCTTATGTACCAGAACCCCAACCAGCAACGAGTGACCGAATTGTTGCTGCGCATTATTATGCGGCATGGAAAAAAGGGGCAGCCGGGATTCATCATGCATTCGATGATCTTCATGATTATCCGGAACGTACACCGTTAATGGGATATTATGATGAAGAAAATCCGGAAGTTTGTGATTGGGAGATCAAATGGGCAACAGAACATGGCATCAACTGCTTCATTCACTGCTGGTATCGCTATCTTCACAATGAAAACAAACCGGTCACTGTGAAGGACTTGCGTTGCGGACATGGACTTCATGAAGCGCTATTTAACGCCAAGTATCAGAAATACATGAAATTTGCCATTATGTTTGAAAATAGTCCACGCTGGGGAACGACCAATTCCCAGGATATCGTGGCGAACTTGATGCCTTTCTGGGTCGAAAACTATTTTAGTCGGGATAATTATCTGAAAATTGATAACAAACCGGTCTTGTTCATCTATCATCCGACTCGATTGGCAGGGGCATTCGGCGCCATCGAGACGCAGAAAGCAGCATTTGACGCCTGTCGTGACTATGCGAAAAAATGCGGTTTTGCCGGCCTGATTATTGCCTGCTGTGATACAGTACCAACCAAAGAGGCCAATGATGATGCCTTGGCCAAGGGATACGATTTTAGATTTGGCTATAATGCCGGATATACTGCCGAATATAATTATCCGCCGGCCCAGGAAATCATAGATAAACAATGCAGCCTTTTGGCTACCCGCTTAAGCATTGATCCAGAGCATTTTATTCCGACAGCATCCTGCTTTTCCGATCCGACGCCACGTACGACACAACATTGGATTGACATGGGCTATAAATTTTATAATAGCAGAATTTGGAAGCTGCAGCCAGAAGAATTCAGAATAGTCATTCGTCGTATGAAAGAGATGGCCAATAAGCTGCCCGAAGGTGCCTGGGGCCGAAAGATCATGATGATTGATAACTGGAATGAATGGGATGAAGGTCATTATGTGGCGCCGAGTTATGAATATGGCTTCAAATTTCTTCAGGCTATTCGTGAAGAACTGACCGCCCGTGACAATCTGCCGGATTATCGGACACCACAGGATATGGGATTTGATGGTTACAATAAGTCATGGACTGAGCCTGATTTTAAGGAATTGTGTGCGAAACGTTTGGCCGGTAAATAAGTCAATGCGGATATGCCGTTAACCCGTTATAACGCAGCTTTTAGGAGGAGATATGGCCATGTTAACGAGTCAGGAAGTCAAGGAATTCGCCTTGCAGTGCGGCGCCGACAAAGTCGGCATCGGCAGCATGGACCGCTTCGAGGGCAGTCCCAAGCAATTCGACCCGCGTTACATCATGCCGCGGGCCAAGTCGATCATCGGCCTGGTCTTCCGCATCCATCGCGGCTTATTCCGCGGCATCGAGGAAGGCACCTATTTTGCCGGCTATCCGACCGTCGGCTATGCCAATATTAATGACATCAACGCGCCGATTGTGACTCGCGAAGTAGCCAGCTTCCTCGAAGATAACGGGTATGAGGCGCTGCCTTACATCAATGGCAGCGTCCGCCTGGGCGCCGGCCGCGGCGTACCGGTCGAAGAGGGCAAACCGGCGCCGGATGTTTTCCTGCACTTCCGGGTGGCCGGCGTGATATGCGGCCTGGGGGAGATCGGTTATAGCAAGCTGTTCCTGACCAAGGAATTCGGCCCGGCACAGCGGCTGGTCTTCATCCTGACCGAGGCGGAACTGGAGCCCGATCCGGTGGTTACCGGCCAGATCTGCGACGGCTGTATGTGCTGTGTCCGGGAATGCCCGGCCCATGCCATTTCACCGGACAAGACCGTCGATATCAATGTCGCTGGCCATGACGTCAGCTGGGGCGAACTGGATGAACTGAAATGCACGGCGGTCTATCAAGCCGGCACCAAGGAAATCAGCCCCTTTATGCCGGAAGAGATCAAACCTTACATTGACAATATCATCAATGATGTCTGGAAAGACAATGAAAAAGGGATGCTGGACTACTCGAAGCACCAGGGAGTCTGGGCCTACCTGCGCGAGAACTACCCCTACATCACCAACAACCACAACAGTTTCCATCATCCGGCCGCTTTGTGCGGCGCCCGCGGCTGCACCCGGGCCTGCCTGGATCACCTGGACAAGAAAGGCGTCCTGACCCACAAATTCAAGTATCCATTCCGGGACCGCAAGCCCTGGGTGATCAAGAATCCGGAAGAATAATGCCCTTGTAACCAGTTAATGTCGTATCACCAGCTATCGGAACCCAGCGCAAATCCCCTGCCGGCCTTTGGTCAGCAGGGGATTTATTTATGGTCGAATGACCGGCTAGAATGATCTAACGCCAGCGCTCATTCCAGATTGGCGTGCAAGTTCATGACACTGGTACCCGGGGGCATTTTGTCCAGCAAGACCAGAACCACGGCATCCAGAACCAGCAGCAAGCTTTGTTCGAAAGTGCTGCCGCCGGGTTGAATGGATTTATTCCCTACGGTGTTGCCCGTTTTTTCGGTCGATATGGGAATTAGCATGACCAAATTGGCCAGCTGGCCCAGTGTGGAATTTCGACTGGCGCTAACCAGTGCGACCCTGGCGCCCTGGGCGATTGCTTTGCGGGCATGGAGCGCCATACTGCCGTTCTCACCTGATCCGGATCCGATCAGCAGCAGATCGCCGGCCTGAATGGCTGGCGTGACGATCTCGCCAACCACAAATACCGAAAAACCGAGATGCATCAAGCGCATGGCAAAAGCTTTCATCATCAGCAGGGAGCGGCCGGCGCCGGTGACGAAAATGCGCTTGGCCTGGTCAATCATATCAATTAATTCAGCCGACTCGTCAGGATTGACCATGCGGAGCGTTCGATCCAGTTCCTGGGCAATTTGTGCGCAATAGTCCCGGGTGTTCATTGGCAGTCTCCTCCCCTGAAAGAACTGATCGTCTGTTTCATGGCCGCCGCCATAACCGGACGGTCGCTTTGTCCGGTAATGGCACTGCCGACAATGACAATTGCCGGGTCCTGGCGTACGATCTCGGGCAAGGTAGTCATTTTGATCCCGCCGGCAACAGCCAATTCGCTTTTCTTCAGGATCTGGCGGAGAAGCATCAGATCACCCAGCGGATTCCGGCCCGTATTTTGGACATCCGATGCCGTATGGACACAGATATAATCGACGCCCATCTTTTCAATCGCCAGAGCTCTGGTGGCCACATCAGAAATGGCGATCATGTCGACCATGACTTTCTTGCCAAAATCCCCGGCGACAGCCACGACATTCCGAATGGTTGCATCCTCCGCCGCGGCGAGGACCGTCACGATATCCGCGCCGGCTTGAAAAGCATATTGGGCTTCCGGTTTGCCGCCATCCATGATCTTGACATCAGCCAATAATGTTGCGTCGGGGAAAGCCCGGCGAATGCTTTGGACAGCCCGCATGCCATCCTGGACGATCATGGGCGTCCCGATCTCAAAGATATCGATGAAGGCGCGGGTTTCCTGAATGATGGCCAGCGCTTGATCAATGGTCAACAGGTCGAGTGCCAATTGCAGCAGCATAGGTCTATCCTTTCTTGTTTTCCGGCGTAAAGGCCTGTCGATACCTGAGAATGAACGTGTCCAGGCTTCAATGCCCGGCTTGCTTGATCATCTGGATCAGTTGCCGGCCGATCTCCTGCAGGAACCGGGCCGCGGTCGGCAAGAATTCATCCGGGAAGCCGGTCAGGAAAGTATCCGCCTCGAAAGTGAAATCACCGGCATATTGGATATCAGCCAGCGCGGTTGTAATCGCGGCCCAATTCATTTTACCCAGGAAAGGCGCCGTATGGGTGTCATTGAGGAAATCATTGTCATGGACATGCAGGGCCAGCAGCCGGTCATGGCCCAGGATCCGGATCAGGTCCGCAGCTTCCAGATCGACCAAACCGCAGTGGCCCAGGTCCAGGCAGCCGGTGAAGCAATCGCGGTCCAATTCGTCAAGGTATTCGGCGAAGCTCTCGCCGGTGCTGCAGACATTCGGGATGATCCGTCGGCTGACCGGATGCACGCCCCACATATTCTCCAGGGCGATTTTAATCCCATATTTCTGGCATAATGGCTGCAGGCGCTGGTAAAAATCCAGATTCAGTTGTTTCTTCTGCAGGCTGTCCGACGTCGAGAACGGATGGATAATTACGATCGATGCCCCCAGGATCGCAGCGACTTCAATCGCTTTGACGATTTGGGGAAACATTTGCGCATTATAGGATTCATCGCCAATGATACAGCTGGGGAAAGGCGCATGAGCCTGATTGAACCGGATGCCCTGGTCGGCAGCGATCTGCCGCAGCTTGGCTGCATATTCACGATAGCCAGGCTGACTAAGCGGATGATCCGTTTGCGTCAGGTTGTTGAACATCGAGAAGTCCAAGGCGTCGAAGCCGGCTTGACCGAGAATCCGGATCGCCTCAGCATCGCCCAGCCGATTGGCCAGAACATGGGTTTGGGTCGATAAAATCATAGCAGCATCCTTTCGGGTTCGCCTGGTTAAGGTCATTTAATGCGGGGCAGAAACCCAAGCATCTATCTGCCATTATAAGTGCAGCAGGTAATTTGGCAACCCACAAATTTGACAAATTCAATGCCGAATGATGCGTGTTCGATATGGGCTGCAATTGACAGTCCAGATGGCCTAATCATATAATCAACCTGATGGATATCAAGAATTTCACGGCTGTCTATTTGGCAAGATAACTTGACTTACACTGACGGAGGCGCAATATGGCTGGTAAGCAAAACAAGAGGCGGTTCTGCTCCTTGATCCTTGTGCTGTTAATTCTGGTCACGGCATCCTGTGCCAGTCCATCGACAACTGCCGGATCACCAGGCGGGACGTTGGCGGCGACAATCCATGCAACGATTGCGACGGTGACAGGCACGCAATCAATGCGATCGGAATCCCCGACGACTTTATTAACAACAACAGCCAAACCAGCCCCGACAGCAATCCCGACCAGCGGACCGGACCCGGTGATCGAGGAACCGCCGCATGGTACGACCAACGGCAATTTTATTAATGGCAGCCAAATAGCCCAGTCTGGCGATTGGATCTATTTTAAAAGTATTTATGATAGCAATCAAATCTGTAAGTCCAAAATCGACGGCAGCAGCAGGACCGTCCTGAATGAAGACCGGATTACATTATCTTTGAATGTGATCGGGGACTGGGTTTATTTCACGCATGGAGAATCGTATGAAGCCATGTATCTGTACAAGATGAAGACGGATGGTACCGGTAAAACGAAAATCGGCGATGATCCTACCCAGCAAGTCTGCGCGGTGGGCGACTGGCTCTATTACTTATCAAGCGAAAAACTTTACAAGATCAAGACCGATGGCAGCGGACGGACAGCGATTGTGACCAATGCCGAAGTCGCTCGCTTTAATGTGAACGGCGTGCGGGTCTATTTTATCTCCTCCCGCGACGAGCTCATCTACAAGGTCAAGACCGATGGGACCGACTTGCAGCCGATGGCCGCTGGGCATGCCAATTCGCTGCTGGTCGATAATGGCTGGATCTATTATACCAATTTATCCGATGCCAGCCGCTTGTACAAAATGAGACTCGATGGAACAGCCATCACGAAAATCGGCGATGACGCGTGCGGTGACATCAACATACTGAACGGCAAGCTCTATTATGAAAACCGGTCGGATAAATCCCTGCTTTACCAAATAGGCAGCGATGGCTCCGGACGGCAAAAGGTCTGCGACGATGACTGTTCGGGCATCAATGTCGCGGCGAACCGGATTGTCTATTGGACGAACAATCAGAATATCGGTGAAGGCGCTATGCCTTTCATGGTCAAGCCGGACGGCACGGGTCGAGTCGAATTTAAATAGTTGATTTGGCGGAAAATACACCGCGACCACAAGATAAAGCGAAGGATGCAA
>JAEXPB010000247.1 GCA_023438965.1 Bacillota bacterium
TGAATATACTGCCGCCATGATCAGAACCGAGGTCAGCAACACACCAGCTAACGGAGTAAATGAACCGCTTTCGCCGCTATTCAGCGAACTTACGAATACGATCAACAGAAATGTGGGCAGCAGAACAATCAGCAAGATGAAAAACAATAACCGCTGCTGAATATCCGCCAGGGTGGCACCACAAATTCCCGCACCTGCTGGTCGCTGACCGCCTTTTTCGGTATAATGCTAATTTGAGGCAAGTCGAAATTGCCGCCTGATCGCTCGCTGAACCGGAAAGGGCCGCCGCATGGACATTGATCGGAAAACCATCATGATCGTCGAAGACAATCCGAAGATCCGGCAGGAACTGGCCATTTTTCTGAACCGGAACGGCTACCGCGCTCTGGCGCCCGACCGTTTCGACGCCATCGCTGCGGTTGTGCTGGCCGAGTCGCCGCATCTGGTTCTCCTGGACATCAATCTGCCGGTTTATGATGGCTATTATGTTTGCCGGGAGATCCGTCGCCAATCCGATGTGCCGATCATCGTCGTCACCAGCCGGGACAGCGAGATCGATGAACTGACCGCCATGAACCTTGGCGCCGATGATTTTGTGACCAAGCCCTATAACACCCAGATCCTGCTCATGCGCATCGCCTCGGTCCTGAAGCGGGCGTACCGGCCAAGCGTCGGCGAGAACGGCGTCGCCGGATCCGCCGCAGCAGGTGGCGCCGCGGGCTCAGCAGCCGGCGCCGATCACGCCGGCGGGCCTTATCTGCTACCGGCACGCAGCGTGCTGGTCAGCGATGGCCAGGAGATCGACCTGCCGCGCAACGAACTGAAGATCCTGTCTATCCTTTTCGAGCAGCGCGGCGCGATTGTCAGCCGCGATGACCTGATGCAGCACCTCTGGCACGAGGACCTGTTTGTCGACGACAACACGCTGACCGTCAATATCAACCGCCTGCGCAAGAAAATCGCCGATGCCGGCTTGAATGACCTGATTGAAACCCGGCGCGGCCAGGGGTATCTGGTCCGATGAAGCTGATCGGTTTTTTACGTGATAAAATCCTGTATTTGCTCAGCCACCTGCTGGTCATGGTGCTAACTTTAACCTTGATCGTCGCCCTGCTGCCCGACTGGAGCAACGACTTGGCCTGGCTGGTCGGCGGACTCTATCTGGTTGGAGCCCTGGCACCGCTGGCTGTCGAGTACCAGCAGCGCAGCGCCTTCTATGGCAATCTGCTCCAGATTTTCACCAGCCTGGACCGCAAGAACCTGCTGGCGGAAATGATCACGCCGCCGTCCTTCCAGGAGGGTCAGATTCTTTTTGATGTTCTGCGTCAGTCCAGCAAAGCCAGTTTGGATGAAATCAATAGCTACCGCTTCCGGCAGGATGAGTATCGCGAATACATCGAGCTCTGGGTTCACGAAGTCAAGACGCCGATCGCCTCTTCCCGCCTGATCGCCCAGAATAATCCCAGTCCCGCCATGGACAGCCTGAGCGAGGAGCTGACCCGGATCGAGGACTTTGTCGAACAGGCGCTCTTCTATTCGCGGATCAGCGTCGTTGAGCAGGATTACCTGATCCGGCCGGTCAACCTGCAAGATATCTGCCACCAGGTCCTGCGCCGGAATGCGACCCGCTTCATTCACCAGAAAGTCGCCGTTGAGACGGAAAACCTGGACCAGCTGGTGCCCGGCGACGCCAAGTGGCTGGTCTACATCCTGAACCAATTGGTCGGCAACGCCCTGAAATACACGCGTCCGGAGCACAACAGCCCCCGGATCCGCCTGCAGGCCGAGAAACTGGCCAACAGCACCGTGCTGACGGTGGCTGACAACGGTCTGGGGATTCCCGCCGGCGAGCTGCCGCGCATTTTCGACAAGGGATTCACCGGGACGACCGGTCGCAGCAACGAAAAATCCACCGGCATGGGACTCTACATCTGCCGGCGACTGGGCGAGAAACTGGGCTTGTCCATCACGGCTGAATCCACCTTGGGCGAAGGGACGGCGATCCGGATCTTCTTCCCGGACAATTCACTGATCCGGATGACCTTACAGAAATGAAAGTTTGCCGTAAGGTAACGTTATGGCAGCCGGCGGCCTGCTGCGGCAAAATAGAGCCATCTTAACGATGGAGGTTTTTGATCCATGACACAGATTCTGAAGGCTGCCAATGTCGAGAAGTATTACGGCAACAAGGGCAACCTGTCCAAAGCGCTGAACAATATCAGCTTCTCGGTCGATGAAGGCGAATTCACCGGCATCATGGGCGCGTCCGGAAGCGGCAAGACCACACTGCTGAACTGCATCTCGACGATCGATACCGTCACCAGCGGCTGCATCAGCATCAACGGCCAGGATATCACCCGGCTGAGCAGCCGGGAGCTGGCCCGTTTCCGGCGCGAAAAGCTCGGTTTCATTTTCCAGGAATTCAACCTGCTGGATACGCTGACAGCCTTCGAGAACATCATCCTGCCGCTCTCGATCGCGGCCTGCGATCACCGCGAGGCGGAAGCCCGGGTT
>JAEXPB010000281.1 GCA_023438965.1 Bacillota bacterium
GGTCGCCCAGGTTGCCGATCGGCGTCCCGACAATATAAAGAGTGCCGGGCAATACAGACGTTCCGCCGACAGACGGCTCAGCCTGCTCGGATTCAGGCTTGTTGATCAGGCTCATCTTCAGGCACCTCTCCTCCCGCGGCAATTTGGCGTTCTGCCAAACCGGTGTGCCGCAAACCGCGATAAAGGCATTCATGGGGCAACGGTGGCTCCAGGCCATATAAGTCGGCAGTTTCCGGGCTCCAAATGCCCGGCTGCGTGCAAATCAACAAAGGTGGTTCCGTGACAAAGCTGCCCGGCCGGCCTTGGCAGACCGCCGACAGCAGTAAGGTTGTCGGCGCCCGGTCCGGCAGCGGTTGAATCAGGCGCATCGTTTTCGGTTCCAATTGCCAGTGGCGCAGTTCAGCCAGCAAGTCCGGCAGCCGGCTGACCCGGTGAACCAGCACCAGGCGGCCTTTCGGTCTCAGAAGACGGCCGGCGGCCCGCAGGATATCCGGCAACGAGACAGCGGTCTCTTCGCGGGCCTGCCGCCGGGCATCCGCGGACGGCTGACCGCCCGGATACCAGGACTGTTCCGGCAATCGATAAGGCGGGTTGCTGACAACCATGTCGAAAGCATGCGGACGCAGATGCTCCGAAACGAGCGTCCCGTCGGCCAGATGCCGGATATCGCCCTGCACCGGCCACAGCCGTTGATCCAGGGCGTTCAGGCGGCAGTTGCGCGCCAGTGCGTCGCAGCTGGCCGGATCCAGCTCCAGGCCGGTCAGCAGCGCAGCCGGCAGTCGGGCGGCCAGCAACAGGCTGACCGCGCCGCAGCCAGCGCCGAGGTCGGCGATCCGCAGCGGCCGGGTTTCGGGGAAACGGCAGAAGGAAGCGGCATAGGCCGCCAACAGGACCGAATCCATGCCGAAGCGAAAACCCCGCTTCTTTTGCAGCAGCCGGAAGCCGCACCGCTGAAGGTCTTCCACCGTATCATCCGGATAAAGCGGTATGTCTACTGCAGGTTCGGCATCAGATGGCACACGGTTCATGGCAGTCCTTTCCGGCGGCTTTTCGGTTGAATCAGCCGAAGCCGCCCCACCGCCAAGATCGGCAACAAAAAAGGAAAGCCGGACGGCCTTCCTTTCTTGACAGCAGATCCGATCCGCAGATCAGTTCGGTTTGATTGCCTGAACGGGGCAAACCGCTTCGCAGGCGCCGCAGTCGATGCAAACTTCCGGGTCGATGACATATTGGGTATCGCCGGCCGAAATGGCGCCGGAAGGGCATTCGCCTTCGCAGGAACCACAGGAAATGCACGCATCAGAAATTTTATAAGCCATAATGAACACCTCCAGTTCTTTGAACAATTTTATCACCTGAACAGCCTTTGAGCAAGCCAGATCAAGGATTTTTCAGTAAATGAAAGGCTTCATTCGTCATCATGGTCCGGTTCTTTGTCCGGCGAGGGCTGAGGCTTGCGATTTCTGCCGCCCGTCTGGTCGTGACCGCCGCCCGGACCGCCTTGACCGCCCGGACCGCATGGACGCTGAGAGCCGCAACCGCCCGGCGGGCATTTTTTGCCGGGTTTGCCGCCGATGATCTGCACATCGGCATTGGGCAGGGTGATCAGATCCGCCTCGCCGCCGCGGTCCAGCCGGATTGTGACTGTCTCTTTCAGCAAATTGACGGCTTCGACCATTCCCTGTCCTTCCGGCGTCATGACGACGTGGCCCGGTCGGGGCATGCGGGAATGGGCGTCTTCATAGGCTTCTTGTTCATATTTCAGGCAGCACATCAGACGGCCGCAGCAGCCGGATATTTTGGCCGGATTCATGGAAAGGTTCTGTTCCTTGGCCATTTTGATCGATACAGGCACGAAATCATTCAAGAATGAACCGCAGCAAAGCTCGCGGCCGCAAATGCCCAACCCGCCGATCATCCGGGCTTCGTCGCGAACACCGATCTGGCGCAGCTCGATGCGGATGCGGAAAACGGAGGCCAGATCCTTGACCAGTTCACGAAAATCGACCCGCCCGTCAGCTGTGAAATAGAAAATGATCTTGTGTCCGTCAAATGTGTATTCCACGTCAACCAGATGCATATCCAGCTCACGGGCGGCTATTTTCTCCTGGCAGATGCGGAAGGCTTCCGCTTCCTTGACCTTATTGGCTTCGAATTGCTTCAGGTCATCCGGCGTAGCCACCCGCATGATGCCCTTCAACGGCGCCACCAGCTTCTCCGCCGGCAGGTCGATGATTTCGTCGGCGACAATGCCCAGTTCGACGCCTTGTACGGTTTCGACAATGACGGCGTCCCCCTGGTGCAACATATATTCGCCCGGATCAAAATGATAGGCTTTACCGGTACCATGGAACCGGATTCCAACAACTTTAGGCATATGTAAACTCCTTTCTCAGGACAAGCAGCAAATTGCAAATCAAACCCTCGAAGCTGGCATTCATCGTCAAACCGCGGCGGGCAGCCAGCAGGGCGGCATACGAGCGGGTCAGGCGACGGCGCGCTTCCGGTTCCGGCAGCGCTTTCGCCAGTCCCTGCTGCAATATCGGCAACTGGTCGATATTGGTCAGCTGATCGGTTTGGTGCAGGCAGGCATATACCAGCTGATCCCGGATCAGGCTGCCGATGATATCCAGGATCACCGGCACACGCGGCCGGTTATTGTCAAAGAACTGGTAACCGGCAGTCAACAGGGCGGTTCGGCTCTGTTGGCCCAGGTTCTTGTAAAGCTGCAGCGTTTCCAGGCGTAAATCGCCAAACCAGTCGCTGCCGGCCAGGTCCATGGCCACGCCGGCCAGCCCGCCGGCAAATCGGGCGTAAAAGGTTTGCGTCTGGCTGGAACCAAGACCGTTGGCGGACAGGATCGCGCCAATTTCGGTTGCACTGTAGCGTCGCAGCGGAACCAGGTTGACCCGGGAGATGATCGTTGGCAGCAAGCGTTCCGGGCTGATGACCGTCAGCAGGAAAAAGACATAATCCGGCGGTTCTTCCAAGGATTTCAGCAGAGCATTCTGTCCTTGCTCGTTCAAGGCGTCAGCGGCAATCAAGTACACCTTGCGGCTGCCGAATTGGGGCCGCAGGTTCAGGTCGGCGCAGATATCCTGGCGAACCCGCTCGACCTTGATGACCTTTTCTTTGTTCTCCAGCTGCAGCGAACGGAAGTCCGGATGGACCCGGTTCTCAAAATGACGGCAGGAATCGCATTGGCCGCAGGCTCCGTCGGAGCTCGGTGCCCGGCAAAGCAGACTTTTGGCAAATTCCCGGGCAACCAGCGTCTTGCCGATCCCATCCGGTCCCGAAAAAACATAAGCATGCCCCGGTGCACCCATGAGGGCGGAACCGAGGCGCTTTTTCGCATCTGTCTGGCCAACGATCGAGGAAAAGGCCATTCTACATTTTCTCGAAATGTTCGACGTTCAACACAAAGACCGTGGCGCCGCCGACCATGACTTCAACCGGATAGGGTATATAGGACCCGCCCATGGACGAGGGTGTGACATTGGTGTTGATGGCGGCCTGGCGACTGCTCGAATATTTGCGGATGATGCTTAAGACTTCGTCCAGCTGATCATCGTCGACGACAATCATCAGGGTGGTGTTGCCGGACCGCAGGAAACCGCCGGACGAATTCAATTTGGTGACCCGATAGCCAGCGCGATTCAACTCGGCCATGAGCCGGGGGCTGTCCTCATCGTGTACAATCGCAAAAATCAGTTTCATATGCCAAAGCCCTCCCTTATAACACTGATTATATATTGAGCGATCGCCGTTTCCGGCTGATCGGCATCAATCTGGACTATTCGGCCAGGTTCACGGGCTGCCAGAGCCAGGTAACCCTCGCGGGTCCGCTGCACGAAAGCCAGGCTTTCGGCTTCCAGACGGTCGGCCTGACTGTTGCGGCCATTTCGTCGTTGTACCGCTTTTTCCGCCGGCAAGTCAAGCAGGAACGTGACATCCGGCCGGCTGTCACCTACCGCATAACGGTTCAATGTCTCAATCATCGCCAGATCCAGACCGCGGCCATATCCTTGATAGGCTACCGTCGAATCATAAAAACGATCGCAGATGATCCATGTCCCCTTGTCCAGTGCCGGCCGGATGACTTCACGCACCAGCTGGGCTCTGGCTGCCGCAAATAGTAGAAGCTCCGTCTCCTGGCTCATGCCGGCGTTCTTCTTGTCGAGCAGAATCGGACGAATCGCCTCGCTGATGGCTGTCCCGCCAGGTT
>JAEXPB010000331.1 GCA_023438965.1 Bacillota bacterium
CGGTCGCAGGAAATCGACAAGTCCCTGTTTTCGGACTTCTGCCAGCCTTCTGGTCAGTGCATGAGCCAGGTATATCGGCAGAGGCATTAGTTCTTCGGTATCACGATTGGCAAAGCCAAACATCATGCCTTGGTCACCGGCGCCAATAGACAGATCATCATTGTCCTGACCGCTGCGGTTTTCCAATGAATGGTCGACGCCCATTGCTATATCCGGCGACTGCTCGTCGATCGAAGTCAGAACCGCGCAAGCATCCGCGTCAAATCCGGTTTCGTGCCCGGTATAGCCGATATCGCGGACAGTATTCCGGACAATTCGCGGAATGTCAACATAAGCCGAAGTGGTGATCTCGCCCATGACCAGGATCATTCCGGTGGTCGTGGCAGTTTCGCAAGCAACCCGGGCTTTCGGATCCTGCTCGATGATCGCATCTAGAATAGCATCAGAGACTTGATCACACAATTTATCCGGGTGACCCTCGGTAACTGATTCGGATGAGAATAGCCAATGACCCGTCTTTTTCATGTTCGCCTAACCTCCAAGTATAAAAAGTATATTAAAAAGCCTCTTCGACAGAAGAGGCCTCACAAAGAAACAGCAACCTCATCTGCCAGGTTCTCACCTGCTGGAATTGGCACCGCTGCTTTACCGCGGTTGCCGGGCTTCGTAGGGCCAGTCCCTCCGCCACTCTTGATAAGAGATGATCTAATATTCAACTAGGCTGTCCGATATTCGGGCAGTGCATTAATGTTAGCATGCTAAAATGAAAAAATCAAGCCCGGTGTCGAACATTTTTTCGGGATCGGGCGATATAAAGTCAGCTGTTGCTATGCAATTCTTGGTGAGCAATCAAATGCTCTTGCCATCTGGCCGATGACGGCAGATAATAACTGCATCGGCTGCCCGTCATTGACAATCTGATGTGCAGTAACAAAAGGAGCGGTTCTATATGATAAATGGTCGCATCGATTTACGCAGTGACACAGTAACCTGGCCGACAGATGAAATGCGGCAGGCCATGGCCTATGCCACAGTTGGCGATGATGTGTATGGCGACGACCCCACAGTCCTGGCACTGGAGCGTCTGGCCGCTGAAATGCTGGGCAAGGAGGCTGCTCTTTTCGTCCCAAGCGGGACGATGGGCAACCAGCTGGCCTTGATGGCTCAAGTTAATCGCGGAGAGGAGATCATCCTGTCCGACCGCTGCCACATTGTCTGTCACGAAGCAGGTGCGGCAGCCATTTTAGCCGGCGCACAGCTACGCTGTTTGCCGGTCGTTGATGGCCGGATGAATCTGGCTTCCATGGAGGCAACGATCCGAAAAGATACCGAGAATATCCATAGTCCGCGTACAGCGCTGATTTGTCTGGAAAACGCCGACTCCGACGGCTTGGTTCTCAGCCTTGAATATATGCGTCAGGTTCGGGCTCTGGCTGATCGTTACCATATTCCTGTTCATCTGGATGGCGCACGGCTATTTAATGCAGCGACGGTCTTGGACGTGCCGGCCAGCCAGATTGCCGCCATGGTCGACACTGTTCAAGTTTGTCTATCCAAGGGTCTTTGTGCGCCAGTCGGCTCTTTGCTGGTTGGACCTGCTCCAGTGATTGCGCTGGCACGCCGCAAGCGAAAAATACTAGGCGGCGGCATGCGTCAAGCTGGCATTCTGGCAGCAGCCGGCCTGATCGCTCTGCAAAAAATGACCGGACGCTTGGCAGAAGATCACCTCCGAGCCCGGTGGCTGGCCGATCAGCTGCAATTCCGGCCCGATTTGTTCGAATTGACGTCTCAGCCCGTGATCAACATGGTATTCTGCAAACTGCGCCGCCATGCTGAAGCAGCGCAGATGCTGGTTCAAAAGCTGGCTGAGCGGAGCATATTGGTCAATCCGCCGGAAGAAGGCGTTTTCCGGTTTGTTACCCACTATTGGATTGACCAGGCAGATCTCGCGCAGTTTATTCGAGCTTTGGATGACTTGCTGACCTGATCATTTCTTATTGATCTTTACAAGGCAAAAAGCAGCTGAGAAACTCCAGCTGCTTTTTTGTCGACTTTTGTCATGTGAATACCCATGGTACCGTACTGGATGATTTAATAAAATGGCACTACCTGAAAGGAGCGATGCCTTATGATCATCATCCTGGCCGATACCGAACGGGACTACCTGGAAAATATCCAATTTCGTTTGAATAGTCAGCTCCCCGCTGTCCGGTCGATAATTTGCCAATCCAGTGCCGATGCTTTGCATCAAGTCACACAATCGGAAGATCCTGATTGCCTGGTCATCTTCAATCCAGCCGATTTTCCGGATTTGCCAGTCAAAATCCAGTCTGGTTCCGGCCGGCAGGCCGAATTCTGGCCAGTCGTTATCAACCCGATCTCAGCCGATGCGGACCTGGTTCGCTATTCCGGGGTCCAGATCAACCGCTTTGGCAAATTGTCTGATCTCGTCAAGCAAATCAAGTTATGGCAAACAGGCCGGGTTGATTTGCTCAGCCAGCCGGCCGCGGCCGTGAATGACCCGCCGCTGGCAGCTCAAGTCAAAATGCATCTCCTGGTTAGCGTCCGTCCGAACGGATACCAGCCGGAAATCAGCCGGAAGCGGCTGAAGGAAATGATCGCCAGTGGCAAACGGGTTGTCTATTTGCCTCTGATGCCGACATACCAGATGGTCTGCCTGTCTCAGCCAGGTCATGGTCTGTCGCTTTCCGATCTTCTCATGCACTTGCTTGGAAAAAGCATGACAGTCGGCCAATTGGGGCAATATTGGCAGCCCGGTCCAGAAGGATGCCTGCAATTCAGGCCGCCGGATCGTTCAGATGATCTGGTTGTTTGCAGTCCGGACTTGCTGCGCAGCCTCCTTGTC
>JAEXPB010000342.1 GCA_023438965.1 Bacillota bacterium
AACAGCGCCTGTTTGGGATCCAAATATTGGGCGACCGATATCGGGCTCATCAGCATGCAGGGCGCCAGGCGGGTCAATAGATTGGGTAATTGTTCAAAGAGTTTGCGGATTGACAACCCGCGCCCCATGCTTTTGATCGACCGCTGCAAAATACCCAGTTCCGAGCTCTGGGCTGCTTCCAGCGCAATTTGCGGTACGCGGGCACTTAAACGGGCGGCAATTTCCTGGCGGGTCAGTTGTTCATAATGCTCGAACGCCTGCTGGAACTGCCGGATCTTCTCTTCAAATAGCTGACCGGAGAAACCGCTGAGCGCCGGTTCCTGGCTGATGATCCAGGACGCAGCGCCCTGGTGGAAGGCCTTGTCGAATGCGCCGGCCAGATCGCTGATCTGAATGGTGCCTTGTTCAATGGCTTCGATGACCGGATGCAAGCCAGCCAGTTCCGCCTGGTTACGGGTTGACCGCCACACGCACCATTCCCGCAGCTGATCCAGATGATCACACCACCCCGCCACACGCGGCGCCAGCCAGGCAAACCACTGGGCATCACCCGAAAGTTCCTGGCCGGTCGGCGGAAGCTCGTTAAAGCGGATACCCAGCGATTCGGAAAGGACTTGCTGTTGTTTCAGCAATTCCAAGCATGATTCGGCATATCCCTGCAATATGGAACGACTTTTCTGATTATCGAGGCAATCGGCCAGCAGCCGGCCGATCCCGGCGACAGCAGCCGGCCGGCCGGTCAGTGTCAGCAGCAGTTGATTCAGAACCGGCAATTGCCCGGCATAAAGCATTCCGGCATCCCAGTCCGTATCAAGGTCCCGCCAGAACCCGGCCAGCATATCCTGCAAAGCCGGATAAAGCTGGCTAACCTGACGATTGGCGGCTTGGTAAGCAACCAGAAGCTGCAATTGGGCCTCAAGCTCGTTTTTATCCAGGCGGGTGCCCATGCCGGCATGCGGCTGGAGGATCTTCATGATCCGTCCTTCGCCAGCCAAACGGGGAATCAGCCATTTCAGGCGGTTCTGTCGCCAGGCATTGAGCAGGGACTCGCCATCCAGCGTGAGGACGGATTCCTGGAATGTTGCCAGCAATTCGCTACGGCTCGCGGTCATTTGCCGGCCCTGGCTGAAAAGGGTTTTCAATCGGGCCGCCATGACCGGCCACTCGCCTTGTCGCAGAATGGTCGTTGGCAAATGAGGCAAGCTGGTCGCCTGCTGGCAAATCTGGTTCAGTAAATCAGCTTCGGACAGCAAGTGCTGGCTGACAACGCCATCGCCAGCCAGGTCAGTGAGCCGTTCTGCCGGTAAATATTGTGCAAAATCGAGCTGCACGGCCAATTCCCGGTAAATCTGGTCCAGATCGGCCAGTCGTGCCGCTAAACTTCGCAGTTGATCTGCCGCGCTGGTCCGGAGTGATGGTGACCAGCAGTCGACCTGCAGATCGGCCAAGGGATGCCCATATGGTCCGCCGCAGTCCCGCCCGGCCGCGGTCAGTTCGCCGATCAGGCTGAACCAGGTTTCCACCTTTGGCTGGTCCAGGCCGGAAAATGCAGCCGGGTCGAAAACAATGCCATCGCGGGCATCAACCAATTCACCATAGCGGGAAATCGCTTCAAACAGGGATATTCCGAACGGATAGCGGTGGTATAGCTGCCGGACATAGGTTTTCAATTCCAGCCGCAGTTGGTGCAGACGGTCTGCCTGGCGCGCGAATTCAGCCGGTGATGCCGTCCGGCTGATCTCGGTTGTCCGGCGAAGCTGATCCAGAACATCCTTCTTTCTCGATTTATTGGAATGCAGTTCAAGGCAAAACGGCCCCAGGCCGATTTTTTCCAGTCGGCGTTGAACCACGGTCAGGGCCGCCATTTTTTCGGCGACAAAGAGAACCGTCTGACCGCGGGCAAGTGCGTTCCCGATGATGTTGGTGATGGTTTGCGATTTGCCGGTTCCCGGCGGCCCATGTAATACAAAACTGTGTCCTTCGCCGGCGGCATGAACGGCAACCAGTTGCGAGGCATCTGAGCTGACCGGCAGAAAGGTTTGTGCCGGTGAATACAGATCGTCGAGGTCGGCACCGGCCGGAAGCAGTTCGGTTGGCTGCCAGGTCAGCCGGCCGGCCATCAGGCTGGCAACAATCGGGTTGCGCGCCAAATCGTCCGAACGGTTGCGGATATCGTTCCACATGATGAATCGTGTGAAAGAGAAGATGCCCAGATATGCTTCTTCCAGTATCGTCCAACGGGGTTGCTGCAGAACAGCCTGTCGAAAGGCATTCAGAACGGCCTGCAGGTTGATGCCGTTGTTATCACGCGGCAGCGGATCCAGTCCGCCAATGCTGATGCCAAAATTCTGTCGGAGCATTTCCAGCAAAGTGATGTTGACCTGCGGATCTTCGTCACGGCTGCGGATCACGAAGCCCTTGCTGGCGGAGCGGCGCACAATGTCGATTGGCAGCAGAACAGCCGGCGCATAGCGCGGCTGCTGGCTGACCGGCGATTCATACCATTTCAGGAAGCCCATGGCCAGATACAGGGTGTTGGCGCCATTTTCTTCCATGGAAGAACGGGCTGTCCGATACAGGCTGGTCATCGCCAGGTTCAATTCCTTCAGGTCAAGCGGTGTCCGCAAGCGTTTCTGATTGAATTCAAAATCCAGAAGCTCCTGATAGGGATCCAAATTGTACTGATTCTCAAATGACCGCGGATCCCGCTGATCGTTGATCCAGTCCTGCGGTCGTTCCAGGATCTGAAAATCGGCTCCCTCGGCCAGCAAGTCTTCAAAATGACCAAGTTGCCGGGCAAACAGCCGAACGGTATTCCGGGTAGCCCGGAAATTCAACAGTGAATTGCGCAGGCTGAGATCAAGCAGCTTCCGCTC
This sequence comes from Bacillota bacterium, assembly GCA_023438965.1. Lineage (GTDB taxonomy): Bacteria > Bacillota > Clostridia > Saccharofermentanales > UBA5734 > UBA8949. The sequence continues at coordinate 2,877 of JAEXPB010000342.1, forward strand.
CCATTGCCTCTGCCGCGTCATTGCCGGTTGACCGGCTGCATCGGATTGCACTTGCAGGTCCAACTCTGATGGTGCCGGAGCTGTCGCCTGGATAGCCTGATCGCGGTTCATCGCAGCCATGTCGATCTGCCAGCCTTCGGCAGTCAGGATCCGCTGCGGCAGGGGGTGGATTCCGGAAGCCCGGGCGCGCCGCAGGTCAATGGCGCAGATGAAATCGTCACCTGGTCGCACATGCCGGGCAGCCATTCTCTCGGCATCCTCATACTTTTCCTGTTTGCCGGCGGTTGCAACCGTAACCTCGACCAGCGATATTTCCTGCATGCCGGCGGCTATCCGCTTGTCCAATGCCGATCCATCATCCTGAATGCTCTCGGCAAAGCACTGGTCATCCAGCCAGACACCGGCAAAGGCGTGTTCCCGGTTGATAATCAGCAAAGCGTTCAAGCCGGCGGCTTCCAGCCCGGCGGCATAGAGCAGGGTCAAGTCCAGGCAAGTGCCCATCTTCTGGGCGAGAACCATATCAGCCAGCCGAACACGCTGGCCAGAGCTTTCAAAGCTGGCCGGCGGCGGACAATACACAACCTGCCGATCCTGCAACGCCATAAAAATGGCGGCGGCCTGCTGACGGACCCGGTTTTGGTTCCGGCTCTGGTAGCCGTTCAACGAAGGATCACCCGTCCATTCCTGCAGATAACGGGCCGCTTGCTGCAATAAAGTATTGACAGCAGGATTGTTCGGCGTCACAAAGGCGCAGAGCATTTCCGGCATGGCGGCCAGACCGCCCCATTCATCGAAAGCCAGAATGCTCAAAGTCTTGGATTCCTGAAACAGGCAGTCGCCGGCCCTATCCAGCAATTCAAAAATCAGCTCACCGTTCAGACGTTCGGTCAAGCTGGACAAGAATCCGGCATCCGGCTGGAGATCAATCAAGCCGACATCCAGGGATTGCTGCGCCGGCAGCACGGTCAGAGGCTTTTCCCAACTGCGGACAAAGGCCGGGACGGACGAGATCCGCAGCAGAACATCCCGCTGGTCTTCAACGCCCAGGTTCTGGATGATCAGGCGTCGGATAACCGGCACGTGATTCTGCTGCATGGCATAATTTAATGCAGGACTAAGGGTCTTTTCAAACCGAATCGTCTGGCAGGATGGCATGTTCTCAACCTCCGACGGTGTAATCTTGTTCATTATATCATACGTAAAGACAGCGCTCCGATTACCGGGTATGAAACCGGTTACCAGGATCGTTTGCCAACAGCCGATGAAGCTGCCAAGCCATCCGGGCTGGAATTACATGACGGGAAAATGGAGCAATCCGGCCGGATCTACCGGTCTGGCGAAGGCCGCTGCAGCCGGTATCATTTGCTGGAACGGTAGACAAATTCCCGTTGAATGAAGAAACTCACACAAACCAGCAGGAGGTCGGCTACGACCTTGGCAGCATAGACATTGAATCCCAAGCCCAAAGTCATCAATTTGATCAAGCCGTAATTGGCCAGCATGATAAATCCAACGAGGGCATAATAGCGGAGAATTGCCCGGCTACCGACTTTTTTCCGTTTAAAAACCAGGTTGCGGTTGATGGCATAATTGCCCAGGGAGCTGATGAATCTGGCTGTCACAACACTATAAACCAGCTGGTCGGGAAAGGATATGTTCATCAGGATGAAGACCAGATAGTCGATGCCCGTCGCAGTCAAAGAAGAGGCTATAAACCGGATCAGCAATCCGTAAATCCTGGCCGAATCCTGCAGCACCTTGAAATGTGAAGATCGATTACCTTCAAGATATACGGTGTCAATTGGTACCTGTACCAGACGGATATCATTCGGGCGTACTGCCAGAAGCATGTTCATCTCATATTCGTAGCGTTCGCCCGGCAGTCCCAAAAACAGGGGGATGCTGGCTGGCGGCAGACCGCGCAAACCAGTCTGTGTGTCGCGGACATCATCGCCATGGATCAGGGCAAAAAAGGCACGGGTGATGCCATTGCCCAGGCGACTTTTCAAGGGTACTTTTCCGGTGAAATTCCGGACGCCCAGAATCAAGGCGTCAGGATCAGCGGCCATGGCAGCGGCAATTCTGGCAATATCTGCCGGCAGATGCTGGCCATCGGCATCGGCGGTGATGATGCCGTATTCGGACCATCCGTTGAGCAAAGCGTAATTCAATCCGGTTTTTAGCGCCCGCCCTTTGCCCAGGTTGACACCATGATGCAGAACCAGGCAGCCTAATTCATCGGCTTGAGCAAATAACGGAGCGAAATCCTGACCGCCGCCGTCGTCAACGACCATAAGGCGGCTAAAGCCGGCTGAAAGGAGCTCTTTGATAAGTGTGATCATTTTTTGATCCGGTTTATAAGCCGGGATCAGAATGCTGGGATAATCCATGCGGTTATCACCTCACAGTATCATGAAATGCATGGTTCAATTGCAATCTATCATACCGTCACCCGGCCCGCAATGGGGCAAACAGGCTCAGGAAGCTTCAAAACGCGGTTTTCAGCCAGCTTTCAGATATCGTTCACCGACTGATGATATAATGATAACTAAACAGACAGAAAGGGCCGGCAGCATGAAAAGCAGACGACGCGGATCACCGTCCATGCCGGTCAAGCGCCTGCCAAACCAATTATCCGGACAGCGCAGCCGCCGGCTTCCGCTTGGCCTGGTTATAATCGCCGATATCCTGCTTGCAGGTGTCGGACTGATGATTTTTGCCTTCTTCCATCACGTGCTGCCGCATGATTATCAAACTGCCGGTCAGTCGCTGCCCCGATTGACGACTACTCTTCTGGCCGCTTTTACCTCGCATACGACCCCTTCCGATCAGGCCATCGGAACAGAATCAATCAGCGAGTCGACCCCGTCGGCCCGGTCCGAAGAACAGACAACAGCGGTAACAGCAGCGCAAACAACGGCGCCAGCGGTTACAGAGACAGCCAGTCCGGCCGCAACGGCCGCTGGCGGCATGTGGGGCAGTAAATTTGCCGATAAATTTACATCCGGAGCGATTGAACAAACCGCTGCATCCTACCGCAGTGCCAATATCAATATCCAGATCCAGAAAGTCCAGACCGGCAAAGTGACCTATTATGTGGCCGACATTTATCTGCGCGATATCCGGTATTTCCGGACCGCTTTCGCCGGCGGCCAGTATGCTCGGAATGTGCTGGATGAAGTACTGGACATGGCCATCGCCAACCAGGCAATTCTGGCCATGTCCGGTGATTACTTTGGCATCCGCGACCGGGGTATCGTCATCCGCAACGGGGAATTGTATCGGGAAAAGCTCTACGCCGATGTCCTGGTCATGAATAATGACGGCAGTATGCAGACCTTCACCGCAGCGGAATTTGACCTGAATGCCGTCAAGTCCGCAGGCGCCTGGCAAGCCTGGTCCTTTGGCCCCATGCTGCTCAGGAACGGTCAGGCCATGACCAGCTTCAACAGTGAGGTGACCGCGTTGAATCCCCGCGGCGCCATTGGTTATTATGAGCCGGGCCATTATTGTTTTGTCCTGGTTGACGGTCGACAGGCCGGTTATTCGATCGGCATGACCATGACCCAACTGTCACAGCTTTTTGCTCAATTAGGTTGCCAGGTTGCCTATAATCTGGACGGCGGCCAATCGGCAGTCCTGACCTTCCAAGATAGCTGGGTCAATCAGCCCTATCGCGGCGGACGCAAAATCAGCGATATCGTCTATATCGCCGAATGATCAGGAGGTTCCGCAAGATGGCCAGAAAAATGCTGCCCCATATCTGCATCATCATTTCATTGATGCTGCTGACCTTGCTGGTCATCGACCGGTTGAACCGGGCCATGAACTTCATCGATAATGATTTGTTTAAAGGACTGCTGCTGATCTACATCATCGCTGTCCTCATGCTTTCCTGCCGGCTGGTCAGCCGCAACCGGCATCGGCGCTGACGGATCCCTGGTGAATCATCAGCCTTGGACAATCGCGGTCAGCTGATCATCACCAGTCAGCGACCGAGCCGTCCTCAAAGTAAAGCCGATGGGTATCCCAGTTGCCATCGTAAATCTTGTCCTGAAGGGCTTCCTCGTCCAGTTCGATGCCCAAGCCCGGGCCTTTCGGCACTTCGATATAGCCGTTGTCGAGCTTGAAAGGGGTTTTCAAATAGCCGACGCCCAGGTCCCATCCCTCATCCATGGCCGGATGCTCCTGTACCAGGAAATTCGGCGTACAGGCATCCAGCTGCAGGCAGGCAGCCAATGAAATCGGCCCGAGCGGATTATGCGGTGCCACCGATGCATAGTAAACCTCAGCCATCGCCGCGATCTTGCGGGCTTCAAAAATACCGCCGGCATGGCACAGGTCAGGTTGCACAACCGCCACGGCCTGCTTTTCCAGCAATTCCCGGTAACCCCATTTGGTGAACAGGCGTTCGCCGGAGGCGATCGGAATGCTGGTGGACTGGGCCACGCGCACCATGGTGTCGACATTCTCCGGCAGGCATGGCTCTTCAATGAAAAACGGATAATATGGCTCCAGGGCTTTGGCCAGGCGAATGGCCATCGCCGGGCTGACCCGGCCATGAAAGTCGATCGCGATATCCATCTTTTTCCCGACTGCCTCGCGGACAGCGGCGAATCGTTCAACCGCCGCCTCCAGCGTCTCCAGGTTGTCGATGTTGCGGATCGGCGGGATGATCGAATATTTGACCGCCGTATAACCGTTGGCCTGCCGGTTCAGGGCCGATTCGACCATCTGCCCGACTGTGTTGCCCCGTTCGATCGCGACCTTTTTGATGTGGCCGTACATACGGATCTTGTCCCGGCAGGCGCCGCCCAGCAGTTGGTGGACCGGCAGGCCGCAGGCTTTGCCTTTGATATCCCACATGGCCTGCTCCAGCCCGCTGATCGCGCTGACCAGGATCGGGCCGCCCCGATAAAATCCGCCGCGATACATGGCTTGCCAGTGATGCTCGATCTTTAGCGGATCCTGGCCGATCAGATAAGATTCCAGCTCCCGGATCGCCGTTTCCACGGTGCGGGCCCGTCCTTCCAGCACCGGTTCGCCCAGGCCGGTCAGGCCCTCATCGGTATGCATCTTCAGGAACATCCAGCGTGGCCGGACATGGATCAATTCCAGCTTCGTGATTTTCATGGCCAACCTCCGGACAATATGCTGCTTCCAGCATAAGCCCGAACGCATTGCTAAACAAGACAAAAAGCGATAAATTCACACCGGCGGATTTGGGCTTGACTGAACGGTTCAGTCAACTGATGACTGATACCGGCCGGTTGATCAGCAACTGGATCTCTTTCAGCATTTTGACACACAACGGCAAAGCGATCAGCAGCGAGAGCGCGTCGGAAGCCGCCTGGGCGCCGGCCAGGCCATTGACGCCAAAGAGCCGCGGCAGCAGCAGGATCATCGGTATGAAGCACAGCCCCTGCCGGGCGATGCTCAGAATGGCCGCGCCGCGGGCTTTGCCGAGGCCGGCATAACTCATGTTGACGACGATGACCCAGGCGTGGATCGGCATCGCCAGGCACTGCAGGCGAATGCAAAGGTTGCCGATTGTCAGCATTTCCTCGTCGACGGTCGTGAAAAGCAACATAATATGCTGCGAAAACAAGCCCATGACCAGACTCAGCACGGAAACGCCGATCACCCCGGCGACTGATGAGAACCAGAAGGCTTTATAAACGCGGTCATAACGTTTGGCACCCCAATTGAAGCCGGCGACCGGCTGGTAGCCCTGGCCAAAGCCCAGAACCGAGGCAGTCAGGAACATCATGATCCGGTTGGAGACCGAAATTGCTGCCAGAGCCGAATCAGAAAAGAGGCTGGCCATGTTGTTCAGGACAATCGTCGAGACAGCAGTCAATCCGGTACGCATGGCGGTAGGAAATCCCATCTTCACAATTTCGGATACAATATCCCGCGAGTAGCGGATGTTCCGGATGCTCAGGTGCAGCAGGCTGCTGCGCCGCAGATAGGGCCAGAGCAGAATGATGAAGCTGACCAGTTTGGATAGGGCGGTCGCCGCCGATGCGCCCTTGACGCCCCAACCGAAAACGAAGATGAACAGCGGATCCAGGCCGATATTCAGAATTGCCCCCGAAACCATCCCGATCATCGAGAAGACCGCGCTGCCTTCCGACCGCAGGCATTGGTTCATCACGAAATTGGCAGCCATGAATGGCGCGGCCAGCAGGACATAACCGGCATAATCTTTCGCATACTGGACAACATCGCCGGAAGCGCCCAAAGCGTGGACCAACGGATTCAGGAAGATCAGGCCAGCCAGCATGGCCAGGGAGCCGGTGATCAGCGCCGTGAAAAAGGCCGTCGACAGAACCTGCGAGGCCTTTTTCTCGTCTTTCGCACCGAGCAGCCTGGCGATATAGCTGTTGGCACCGACAGCCAGAAATGATCCGGCGGTCATGATCAGGTTGTCCAGCGAGAAGTTGACGCCGACAGCCGCAGTGGCCGCCGTGCCCAGCGAACTGACGAAATAGGTATCCGCCAGGTTGTAGAACGTCGTGATCAGCATGCTGATGATCGTCGGGATCGCCATCCTGGGAATGACCTTGCAGATCGGGGCATTCAGAAGCAGGTCGCGCCGGCGTTCTTTGGCCGCTGCCCGGTCCGGTGTCACGCTTGCGTCCCTCGCTCTTGCAGCTGGGCTCTTCTTTTCCGGTATTCGATGATCGGCGCATCGCCCTGGATCAGGTTCTCGCCGATGTGCAAGCCGCTTTTGACCGGGCGCTGGGTGATCACAACCCGCCGGTCCTGATGCAGGATATAGCGATTGCCGATATTGCTCAGGCAGCCGATGATCCCCCTGAGGATCGGCAGCAGCATGAACGACTGGTAAAAGCGGAGATAGATGCGTGTATTGGATTCATCAATCGGTGCGAAGACGGCAACAATCCGCACCTTGTCGCTGATCCGGTTCTGCCAGAGGTTCGGCATCTGCAACTGCAGGCTGAACAAGTCCCGGTAATTCGGAATTTCCTGCGGCTTCAAGGGTTTTTTCCGGCCGTCATCCACTTCGTTGTCGACGTAGAAGGTCATCAGGTTGTCTTCCCAGGTGACCACCGGTCCGTTGACCAGTGTTTTGCAGCCACGCCCGATCGAGTTGCCGTGCACGAAAGGCAGATGGACAACATCCAGCTGGTTCTCGATTGCCCGGGAGTAATGGACCGGCCAGGTT
>JAEXPB010000346.1 GCA_023438965.1 Bacillota bacterium
CTTTTCGCCTGTCCGGCCCAGATTTCCGTCGCCGAAACCCGATTGGCCAGCCAGATGAATCAAGCCGGCCTGCCGGCCTGGTTCATTCATTTCGGCGAGCCGCTGGAAGACCGGCTGCGGCAGCTGCCGTGAGCCGGGTTCGCGCCCAGCTGACCCGGGTTTTGCTGGCCAGCCAGACCAGCCAGGTGGCCGACACCCTGGTCGCAGCGGCCCTGGCAGCCGGCCTGGCCGATGCTGCCGCCCGCTTTCGCAACCTGGAAGGCTCACTGGGCTTGACTTTGCTGGCAGCGCTGCTGCTCTGCGCGGTGATCGCCCTGCTAAGCCGGCGCTGGTGGCTGGCGCCTGTCCTGGCCGGCCTGCCGGCTGGCCTGGCCGCGCTGATCGTCTGGCGACTGGAGGAGTGGCCGGCGGTCTGGTCCGCCGCGGCCGAATTTGCCGTCTGGTGCCGGAACTGGCTGCTTTACGGATGGCCGGAAGCGCCGCAGGCCAGCTGGCCGTATTTCCTGCGTCTGCTCATCCTGCTGCCTCTGGCTATCGGCTTCCAGCTATTGGTGCGCCGTCTGGATCTGGTCCCGGTCTACGCCGGCTTGCTGGCCATCCTGTTCATCCCGCTGCTGATCTGGTATCCGGCATCCCTGCCGGACTTGCTTGTGGCTTTGGGCGGCCTGATTATCCTGCTGCCCCGCCAGTTCGTCCGCATCGTCCGGCGGGAAAAGCCGCATGAAGCCGGGCTGCCGCGAGCGCCGATGCAGCTGCTGGCCATTCCGGCGGCGGTCATCTGCCTGTTCCTCGCCCAGGCAGTCGTCCCGGAATCCACGCTGGATTGGCGTCTGCCCGCGCTGGTCAACCAGATCAACGACTGGCGCGATTTCTGGCAGAACCGCCCGGGCGGCACCCGCAGCCGTGAGATTTTCAGCATCGCTGCCATGGGTTTCCAGCCCGACGGCAGCCGGCTGGGCGGGCCGGTCAATCTCGACGACAACACGATCCTGCTGGTGCGCGCCGACCGGCCGCTGCTGCTCAAAGGCGTCAGCAGCGCCTATTATACAGGCAGCAGCTGGCGGCACGAAACCGGCCCGATGTACCGGCTGAACAGCAACCTCTGGTGGTCATTCCGGCAGCAGGCCTTCAATGCCAACCTGCCGGCCGGCGCGGCCGGTCGCTCCTTCCTGGCCAGCTATAGCCAGCCGCTGACCCTGGAGATCGAATCGCCTTATCCATCCGGCACCCTATTCGCCGCCGGACGGGTCCGCTCGGTCACCTACGCCGATGCGCTGGACAACCCGCCCTATTTCGCCATGAACGGCGATCTCTTTGCGTTCTCGAGCCTGCCCAGCTTTACCGCCTATACCGTTACTGCCGATTATCTGGAGCGGGGCCGGGCCGGCTTCGATGAGTCCGTTCTGACACTCGAGGCCGTGCTGGAGCGAACCAAGGACCCGAACTGGCCGGCGGTCAGCACAGCATACCTGCAGCTCCCGGACCAGTTGCCGGCCAGTGTGGCGGAAGCCGCCCGTTCAGCCGTGGATCCCGCGGCGAGTCCATACCGGAAGGCCCTGGATCTGGCCCGATACTTCCAGACCGGTTTCTCCTATACCCTGACGCCGGTCATGCCGCCGGCCGGCAGTGATTTCGTGGCCCATTTCCTAGAAACCCGGCAAGGTTATTGCGTCTACTTCGCGACGGCCATGACCGTCATGGCCAGGACCCTGGGCATTCCCGCCCGTTATGCCGAAGGGTTCATCACCCAGCCGGACGGCAACACCGGGAGCGACCAGACCCATTGGAAAGCCACGGCGAATTCCGCCCATGCCTGGGCGGAGCTCTTTTTTGCCAACATCGGCTGGGTGACCTTCGATCCGACCCCCGGCAATCCGATTGTCGATCCGGACACGATCGTCCGGCCGGAGGAACCGACACCTACACCGGAGGCAGCGGAACCCACGCCGGAATCCACACCGACGCCGACGCCCCAGCCGGTTCCGGACAAAAACCGCAACAGCAAATGGCTTTGGCTGTTGCTGCTGCCGCTCCTGCTTATCCTGGCCGCCCGCCTTTCCCTGGCCTGGCTGCGCCGCCGGCACGCCATCCTGTTCCAGCCGGAAACGGTCCGGCGGCGTCTGCCCGATCCGGCGGAGCGTCTGGACTTCTATTACCGCGATCTGCTGCGCCAGATGGCCTGCCTGAATATCCAGCCGGAACCTGGCGAAACATTGGTTGTCTTCGCCGAACGGGCTGACCGCTATTTGCGCCTGGGATCACTGGCCCTGCCGGAGGTGCTCTGGCCGGTCAACCGCTGGCGCTACGGCGCCCTGCCGCCCACCGAGGACGAGCTGGGCCGGCTGGCCGACTACCGCCGCCGGCTGGAGGACCGCCTGCGCGAGAGCCTGAGCCGCTTCACCTATCTGTTGCGACGCATCCTTTAGGCGTATAATCATAGGCAACGATCCAGCCTGCCCCGAAAGAACTGGCCCGATTCACCCAAGCCAACCGGATAGTCACCGGCTGGCGGACATCAGGAGGCAACCATGGCCGTCATTGAAATTCAACACCTGAGAAAATATTATGGCAAGCAACGCGGTATCGAGGATGTAACATTCAATGTCGAAGCCGGTGAGGTTTTCGGCTTCATCGGACCAAACGGCGCCGGCAAATCGACGACGATCCGCACACTGCTTGGCCTGATCTTCCCGACCGGCGGGTCGGCGACGATCTTCGGCCAGGACTGCATCCGGTATGGAACCGAGATAAGGGCCCGAATCGGCTATCTGCCCTCGGAAGTCTTTTATTACGATCATATGAAAGTGAGCCAGGTCCTAAACTATTCGGCCAGCTTCTACAAGAAGGTCCGGCCGGAACGGATCCGGGAACTGGCCGGCATTATGGATCTCGACCTGAACAAGCGCATCGAGGACCTGTCCTACGGCAACAAAAAGAAGGTCGGCATCGTTCAGGGGTTGCTCCACGAGCCCAATCTGATCATTCTCGACGAGCCGACCAGCGGCCTGGATCCGCTGATGCAGCAGAAATTCTTCAATCTGATCGCGGAAGAGAACAAGCGCGGCGCAACGGTTCTCTTCTCCTCGCATATCCTGCCCGAAGTCCAGAAATTGTGCAGCCGGGTTGCCATCATCAAGGAAGGCCGGATCGTCAAGGTCGAGGACATGAATACGC
>JAEXPB010000360.1 GCA_023438965.1 Bacillota bacterium
CCGGAACTTCCCCCAGCTCCACTGGCATTAGGATTGTTGCCACTATTGCTCATGTTCATCCTCCCGGTAATGGATCATCGGCTTATGGCCTGCTTGCAGGCTTATACAGCAGATTGCCGTAACTGCAAAGCAAATCTATCTTATTTTAGCTGGTTTACAGCGTGGTTACAAGTATTTGCTGGATTCCTTCATCGGACATACCAGTGTGAATACAGCGGGCGAACACCGGCTGAACAGCCGGTTTCACCGGTCGCCAGCTCCCGAAGCGGGATCTGGACGAAATCACGCTCCGCCATGCGCGGGTGCGGCAGGATCAGCTCCGGCGTATTCATCTTCAGATCATTGTAGGTCAGCACATCGATGTCGAGCGTACGCGGTCCCCAATGAACAGTCCTTTCGCGTTGAAAATGGTTTTCCGTTTCCTGGCAGAGATGCAAGAGGTCCAGGGGCTGCAACGATGTCCTCAGCTTGATGGCAATGTTCAGGAAAGCCGGTTGATCGGTCATCCCCACCGGATCGGTTTCATAGACCGATGAAATCGCCTCGATTTCGATCGCGGCCTGCCTCTCCAAATAGCGCAGCGCCTCGCGCAAATAGAGCAGCCGGTCGCCCAGATTGGATCCCAACGACAGATAGACCGTATTCGTACGTGACATGCTCAACAGCTCCTTTCCCGGAAAATATTGACGCCCATGGCTGTAAACCGGCCATCAATCGGGGCGTGCGGTTTTCGGATCGTGATCTCGACAGCCTCGGCCAAAGCGAAGCGACGGAACAGGGATTCCGTTATCAGGCCGGCCAATCGTTCGATCAGGTCGCAACGGGTATCTTCCACGATCTGGCGGATCACCTGGAATGCCTGGCTATAATCGATGGTTTCGCTCAACTTGTCGTTCTCGACAGCCGGCAACCGCCGGCAATGAATGGTCACATCAACCTCAAAATCCTGACCGTTCTGTTTCTCGGAATCCAGCACGCCCACATGGCTATGAAAGATCATACCCTGCAATAGAATGTGATCGGTAATGTCCCTGTTCATTGTCATCCCTGTTTCCCCCGGCTGGATTGTTCCGGAATGGCAGGCGGGCGCCCGCTGCGGCAAATAGCATCCGCAACACGCACAACCTCGGTCATTTCCCGCACATCATGAACACGGACAATATCGGCGCCATAAGCAATACCGAGCGCAACAGCTGCCGCGGTGCCAAAGACACGCTCGGTCGCCGGCAAACCCAGAATATGCCCGATAAATCTTTTACGCGAGGGCCCGAGCAGAATCGGGAAGCCGAGTTGGGTCAGGTCATGGAGACGGGAGATCATTTCGATCGATTCCTCCGGTGTAATGCCGAAGCCAATCCCGGGATCCAGAATCAACTGGTCCCGGTCCAAGCCGGCCGCCAGACCCACTTGGACACTTCGCGCCAGGAAGTTCCGCACATCAGTCATCAAGTCCGTCCGACCCGGACCCGGAGCCGCTTCATTCCGGTACAGCCGGGCATTGTGCATGATGACTACGCCAGCCTGGTAACGGCAGGCGGCAACCGCCATCGCCGGATCCTTTTGCAGGCCGTTGATGTCATTGAGAATGCAAGCACCTGCAGCCAGGGCCGCGGCAGCCACAGCCGGCTTATAGGTATCGACAGATATCGGGCAGCCCAGGGTCCGATTGATCCGGTCGATGACCGGTATGATCCGCTGCAACTCTTCTTCACAACTAACCGGCGTACTGCCAGGCCGAGTCGATTCACCGCCGACATCAATCATGTCGGCGCCTTGCTTCAGCATGTCTTCGGCATGGCGAACCGCCTGATCAAGATCATCGTATTTGCCGCCGTCGGAGAACGAATCCGGCGTGACATTTAAAATGCCCATGACATAAGTTCGGCTGCCGATCGGAAAAGTAAAGCGGCCAGCCCGGATTGCCGTCGGTTGCTCTTCATATCCTGGTGTTGGATTATCATGCGTCCCCAAAGCTGATCACTCCTTCCCGGTCTTGTGCTTCAATGACTAATGGCCAATGCTTAACCGTGTCGATTGATCAAGGCCATTGCTTCGGCGCGCGACCGTGCGTCCTTCTTGCACAAACCGCGCAGGGCCGATGTCACGGTCAGGGCGCCCGGCTTGCGTATGCCGCGCATGGTCATGCACAGATGCTCTGCTTCGACCACCACCGCCACGCCCATTGGCTGGACAGCCCGGACCAGCGTATCGGCAATCTGGGAAGTCAACCGTTCCTGGAGCTGCGGTTTGCGGGACATGACATCAACAATGCGGGCTATCTTGCTCAAGCCGAGGATTCGTCCCTCCTGAGGGATGTAAACCACATGTGCGCGACCGACAAACGGGAGCAGATGATGCTCGCACATCGAATAAAAGGGGATGTCGCCGACCAGGATCATCTCATCATGATCTTTCTCATGAAAAATTTTGATGGAATCCTCGACATTCAAATGTAGTCCGGCGAAAATTTCGCCGTACATTCTGGCAACGCGGGCCGGTGTTTCGATCAGTCCCTCACGGTTCGGATCCTCGCCGATAGCCTCCAGAATCTCCCGAACCGCTCGCTCGATGCGCGGATAATCCATCGCCGGCGACAGACGGTTTTCCGTCTGGTCGGCCGCCAGCGCGTTCAAGCCTGATTCGTCATTTGGTACAGCGATTGCTGGTTCTTCCTGGTTATTCATGCCCATGGCCCTCTTTTTTAGCCAGCACCTGCCGGCGATATTCCATCGGCGTTTTGCCGATGTGTTTACGGAAAGCGGCGTTGAAGCGCTGCGGGCTGGAGAAGCCCACCTGCGCCGCAACGCCGCTAACCTTGATGTCACGTTGTTCCAGTAGTTTGCAAGCATGCTCGACCCGGACCTGCATCAGGAAAGTCATCGGACTCATGCCTGTTTCATCGCGGAAGGCACGGGTAAAATAACCCTGGCTCAAGAAGACATATCCGGCAGCATCGGCTACCGAAATATCACGATCATGATTCTCCACGATGAAATTACGCGCAATCCTTACCAGTTCACGGGCCTTGCCGGTCTTGACCCGCAGGCTTTCCTCCCATTCCTCACGCAGACCGCGAGCCAGCGCCACCAAAAGCTCCATGGCCAGCAGCTGCATCATCAGCTCGCGCCCATATGCTTCCAACCGGCTTTCGCGCAGGATGCGCTCGACAAGGCCGGCAATATCCTGACGGCTTTTCCCCTTGATCAAGATATAGGGGTCCATTGGTTTATCGCCGTCCGGATTGTCTTTACCGTAGGCAAAGCTGACAAATTGCTCAAGCGTTTTGGGCGCTATGTCCGTTGACCGGAAAAGCTGACTGCCGCTAATGCCGGCCTGCCCGGGCAAGGATTGATCATTGCCTTCCTGAGTCTTCCTGCCGGTTGGAAAAGCCGGTCCGGAAACCTGGCGGGAGAAGCCGAAATAAAGGACCAGCATGTCAGCATAGCCGTCAAGAAGGCGGATGACATGGGACATCCGCGGGCGAATAACAATTTCGCCGCCCTTTTCAAGGATAACCCGACGGCCTTCAATTTCAAACTCGGCCCTGCCGCTGCGCATATATGTCAGCTCATGGTAGTCATGCCGACTGGGGCTGGCTTGGGTGGCACCCTTTTCAAAGGTTCTTTCGATCCCCTTGAAAACTACCGGGATTGACCCTGCCGCATCCATGATGCCCCGTTCGACAGCTGGCAGCAAATCTTCAAACATCATCATCACCCGCCATCATGATAGCAGAAATGTCGGGGGATGTAAAAGAAGCTTAATCTGCCGCAACAATGCCGGCCGGTTCGGCAGTTTCAATTAAACGCTCTGAATCCCCGGCTGGTTTAGGTTCATTGATGGCCGTAAGGCGAAAATCGTATAAACCTTGCGCACTGCTCAACAGGCGCGCTTGTTCCAGGTTGAGATCCAGGCAGATCAACGGATCGTTGCCGGAAGACGCAGCCAGCCCGCCAGACTCGGCCTTGCCGCCGATGATGTCCATGATCCGGATGTTTTCCAGGATCTGGATATCATTCAGCCCTGTCCGATTACGCGGAATCAGGCAGATGTCGACATGTGTGCCGGGCGCAAGCCAGAAACCATTGGCAGCTGCTGCCTCCAGCTTGATGGTCAACAAACGGCGGCCAGGTCCCGGATCCGGGTAAACCAGCCCTTCGGCCGATCGGGCCAATCGCTGGCTGCTCAATAATTCACCTTTCATCAAGGGAGCCGTACTCCATTGGCCAATTGCATCAACCGGGTTGGTGATCAGGCTTTTCGTTTGCAGATTAGCCGGAATCTTGATTTCCATCAGCTGATCGGCTGATATCCGGCTACCGGCGGCAATGTCGCTTTGTGCCGCCCAGACAGAAATCTGAGGCGTGTTCTTGCGGCCCTGGCCTGCTGACCAGGCCAGGGCTATCAAAGCCAGGGTTACGAGCAGCGTCAGCAAGATTTGCTTATTTTTTCGCATTTTAATCCTTTCACCGATATTGATCTGCCTAATTCAGGAGTAATTCAAGCGTGTGATGCAAAGGGATGCTGTTACCCTGATAATCCTGGTATTGCGCGTTTATGGTCACAACCGGCTTGAATTTCGGTTGGGTGTCACCCATCCAATGGTTGGGTGAAGAAGGTATTTCAATCACGCCGATTTCCAGGCTGCTCAGGGTCAGATGGTTCTTCAGGCTGCGGGGCAGGTTTCTTGTAAAGAGCCTGTTTAAAACTGATTCAATTTTCGCCCGGTCCAGGGTTGGCTGGCCATCAGCCAATTCATTCGATTCTTGAAAGGCATAAGCCGAAATGATGACTTGTTCCAGATATTGTCTTGATTCCTGGATACGGACCAGATCCAGGAGCAGGTACAGGCCTTGAACCGATATCGGCAAAAGTACCAGGCCGACTGCAAAAACCAGGATCAGCAAATAGGCAACAGTTCCGCGCTTTAATTGGCAATGACCCGACAGATTGTGCTGGATTGGTAGGTTAAAGATAAATTCACCTCCTCGGCAGACAAGTCACGGCGAAAACGGCTGGTAGGCCAAGTCACCGCAACAGTCAGATTCAAGGGGGTTCCAAATGCAGCTGTTGGCGTGCCGCTGATCCGGGTAACCTGGAAACCCCGGTTTGTTAAATCCTGATGCAGTCGGAAAGATAAATCCGCCGTCAATCCGCCAGCCTGATCCATTAGCAGAACATACTTATGGCAGACTGCATCCATTTCCAGCCGGCGAAATAGCGGCAATCCGCAAAGGAAGAGCTGCAGCGTCAGAGCGACCAGAATGATGCCCGAGAATACCGTTATAATCATTTTACCGATCATGGCTGCCCGCCACCCTTCACTGCGATTTTGTCATGGCGTCGCAAAAATACTGGCAGCCATGTTGTTCCACCAATCCGTCAGATTTTCCAAAATATCGCCGGCAAAACCCTGCAGACCAGGGATAACCACGACAACGGCAATGATGATGCCGGCAGCGATGCCAATCACTTCATTCAAGCCAAAACCACGCTTCAACGCCAGTTGCCCGGTCAGGCTGCGGAGCCGGAAGCGCCGCCGGGACTCCCTCATCGACTGGAATTTCGTACGGAATGCCTGCTTTTTTTCTTGTGTTCCTTTCATTTTGAACCTCCGATTTTTTATTTGCCCGCAACCGTTCGGTTGCCGTCAGCCAAAAACAGATTGGATTGCCGTGAGGGCTTCATATAGTAAGGGATACAGGAAAAGGATGATACCGGGGAAAATCCCCAGCAGGGCTGTCAACAGCAAGTGGGTCCGGATTTGCTGGGTCTCCGCCTGCATCAGGCCGAAGTACCTGGTAAAGAGAAGTTCTTCCATCCGGAGCAGCGATCGGCCGGCTTGGCCGGTCTGGAGACATTGACGCAAATGAGTCGCCAGCAACTCGCAGTCCGAACCGGGAAATGCCCGTCTGATCTCCGTGAAGGCCTGATCCAGGTCCATGGTCAGTGTAAAATGAGCGGCAAAGCGGACAAATACCGGCTTGATGACCGGATCCAGAATCGCTTCAGGCAAGCCGCGCAGTGAATCGGTTATTTTGATGCCAGCAGTCAGTTGAAGATCCAGAAAACGATAAATCTTATACAATGCCTTACTGAATGATTTTTGCCTCGCCTTGATCCGCAGGCTGATCCGACTATTCACCAAACAGATGATCATCACCGCGATCAAAGCTGGCTCACTGCTCTCAATTCCAGCCAGATGGCCTAACCAGATCAGTACCGGTAATGGCAGCAACAGCAAGACCAGATAAATCTCCGGTGCTGAAGGTTTAAAATAGCCGGCTTTTACCATGCGCTGCCGCAGGATCAAAATCCACTTGTCCGGTAATATGTGCTGCTGGCGCAATCGTCCGGATATTCCCGGTCCGTCAGTGAGTCCCGAACCCAGTTGAGCCTGGGCCAGGCGGCCATCCAGCCGGCAGATGATAGCCGGCAGCAGCCGGTAGACCATTAGTCCCAAAAGCAGTGAAATCAACAGGAACCAAGTGTATGACATAATATAGCCTTTCTATTCCGGGCCTGGCCGGAGCGGCCGGGCCAATAGCCAGCATGTCAGCCGGATACCCGGCGCTGAATGCAGAAAACGCTTAGCAGCGCCGCCAAATAAGCTGCTGAACCCGCTGCCAGCAACAAAACGCCGATCGAATTGGCCAAAAAGAGCTGGCCGACCGACGGCAGCGCAATCAGCCGGAGTACTGTGAAAGATGGTACCAGCAGCAAGATCATTAAGGTCAAGCCCATGTCCCGTGCGTTGGATAAACGCCGGCGGGTATATTCTTCTTCGACGCGGTGCATCTGGACCTCCAGCTGTTCAAGCAGGGCAGGCAAATTGCCGCGATGGCGGAAGTTGAACCGAATGGCCGTCACCAAGTCGCGAAAGTGTTCATGCGCAAAATTGGCTTGAAAGCGGTCCAAAGCCAAATCAATGGACATACCACCGTGAACCCGGCTCAAAAAGTCTGCCACAGCCTGGCGCATCGGATCTTCCAGCCCGGTCGCAAGGCTTTTTTCGAAGGCGTAGAGCAAATCCTCACGAACCTGGCACCAACGCGCCAACAGGCAGACCAGCTGCAATGTCTGTTGGCGGGTCTTGTTGCCTTTGCCAAATTGCCACCTTGTCATAGGTGTCCTCCTTTTCCCGGTAACCGCGGACCATCAGAACCTGCATAACCCGAAAATCTTTAAGAAATACAATATAGTTGACACTGCGACCCAGCATGCGTCTGAGCAGCCGGTCACTCTCGCCCGATGCAGCGGGGCGCGCCAAAGTCAGCATCCTGTCCAGACAATCCTCGGCACAATCGGCATGAATCGTTGCCAGGCAACGATGCCCGGAAAATGCCGCCCGAATGAACTCCAGAGCTTCATCACCGACGATCTCGCCGATGCAGTAGGTGTCCAGCGACATGGTCAGGCCATCTGATATCAGGTCACGCAAGCTAACCGGACGACCACCCTCAGTTGACTTTTTGATTTTCTGGACCAGGCAGCATGCTTTCTCCGGGTATAATTCACTGTCGCTTTCAGCGATCAGTATTCGTTCAAGATCCGGCATAGCCTGAATAAAGGCGCGCAACAGCGTCGTTTTACCGGCTGCCCCTTTACCGCAGAAGATCATCGTGGCATCAGTTGCCGCCAGCCCGGTAAACAAATTAACCAGGCTGTCGTCCAGCATGCCCAGGCCTTTCAAGTCAGGCAGGCACCAGCCTTTCCGGCGATGCTTGCGAATGCTGATCGAGGCACAGCGCAGGCTGCGCGGCGGCACAGTCACGTTGATGCGCAATCGGTAACGTTCATCGGTCACCCGGCAATGGCTGTCGTTCTCGTTGATGATCCCGCCATTGCGAATGATCACCAGCCGGCAAAAGGTATCATATGCCTTGGCATCGGCAAAGGCCACTGCTTGCTGCTGGCGACGGCCATTGATCTTGACTGTGAATTCTGCCGGACCTGTACCGTCGATGTCGGTGACGTCTTCATTGTCGATCAATGACTGCAGCGGACCGTAGCCAAACAAGAAATCCAATACCTGCTGTTGCAGGTCGGTTTGATAAAAGCCGGTTCGTAAATTATCCCGGTCGGCTGTCCGCGTGATCAGGCTGGCCAATGCCAGTCGCGGCACCCGTCCGGCAGCGACATCTGCCACCAAAGCCGGTTCGTCGTTCAAAATTCGGCTGCAGATTGCCGAAACGATCTCCTGCAGTCCCCTTTGCTGCGTATCCGGCGGATCTCCAAGCCGGAATCCGTTTTTCACAAGGCGATTGGCGCTGGGGATTGCGCCAATTTGATATTGAGCCAGCTTTTCCACCAGCCAGGTTTGAGAAGTTACCAAGGGCATTAAGCATTCACCTTCTTTCGCAAATTTTGCAGATTGATCCGTTGAATCAACGATAAATATTCTTGACGATTAAGTCGTGCCAGCGCGGCTGCATATGGCGCGGCTCCGCTTTTCATCCGACGGCGCCTGTCACAGGCCGATATGCTGCCGAGCAGCCGGCCGCCGCATAATTCGTCCATGGTTCCCCAGCTCAGATCCAACCGGTGATCATAAGCAAAGGCCACATACTTGAGCTTGCTCGGGTCGAACTGCTGCCGGGTGGCTAAGAATTCGACCGCCCGATTGAATTTGCGGAAAGCACCGCTATCACCGGCCAGCGGGACCAGAACCAGATCGGCTGCTTGCAGGCATAGACAGGTAAACGCGTCGAAAATGAACTGGCTGCAGAGAACAATGATCAGATCGCTGGTCAATCGGGCGCGCAGCAATATCTGGTGTAAAGCGTCCATTTGGAAATACTCATATTGATCCAGTCCGCAGCCGGTAGTCAGGACACGGACCTGGCTGACCTGGGAAGGCTCGATCAACTGGTTCAAGGAAGCAATGTCCAGCAGGCCGCGCTGTTCCTCGACCAGCACCTGATCCAGGCTATTCCGGTCATTTCGTCTGGCTGTCCGGCCCATGCCGGTTGCAACACCAAGCAGAAGATCAGCTTGCGGATTCAGAAGATCGGCATCGATGACCAGTACCTGTCTTTGCTCAGCCAGTACGGCTGCCAGTTCACAACCTAATTCGGCGCCGTCCCAAACGCATATGAGTGGCACAATCGGTTCATCAGCCAATCCAGATTGATCCGCTTGCGGGATAGCCGGTTCCGGTGCGGCTGGTAATAACGGAGGTGAAAGGGTGTCCGGAACTGTCCCGGCAGTCGGGGGGAGCCGTCCTGCTGGCAGTAACGGGAGATCCGACAGTAAAGCCGGTTCCAACAGCTGGATTCCCACATCAACCGCTGGCACGTCAGCAGCAGCTGCTGCTTCCGACTGTAGCTGCGCCGTCGCCAGGGCACAGGCTAATTCAACCGCACTGATCAACCGGTTTTCCGGATCCGTGTGCAAGCAGCGGCCAATCAGGCTTTGCAGGCAAACCGGCAATTCCGGTACGGTCGCCAGTACTTCCGGCAGCGGCCGGCTACGGCATTCGGCTGCCGGATATCCAGTCAGCAAGTGCAGCAGTGTCAACGCAAGCGCATAGACATCACTGCCGACACCAGGATGGCCCGCCAGTAATTCCGGGGCTGCATATTCCAAAGTCAAAGCGATGGTGTTCCCATCCGCGGGTACACAAGTGGTTGGCCGCTGGCCGGGAATAGTCGGTATCATCCGTGCAGCACCAAAATCTATCAGAGCGACCATTCCGTCTTCCGTGAGCAGCAGATTTTCCGGTTTGATGTCGAGATGCACCACAGCCTGGCCATCCTGATCATGCGCGAATGCCAGGATTCTGGCCACCTGGGTGATAAGCGGCAGTAGCCGGTCCACCGGCAAGCGGCCACCAGAAGCCAAAGCCAGCTCGCGAAAGGACTGGCCCTCAATATATTCAAAGATCCAGCAAGACTCCGCTGCAGGCGCCGATAATTCGCCTAACAGCCGGGGCAATCCGGAATGGCGGACCTGACCCAGCCAAACAGCAACCTGTGGATCAGTGAATCCGGTTTGCGGTTTCAACAGGCATTTCTGGCCGCTGCCCTGTGCGACGGCCAGCCATGCTGTCTGCAGCGGCCTGAGCAGCCGATATTTTGATTCAAGGATTTCACCTGCCAGCATTTGTTCATCTCCTCGTCCCTAAACGATGTTGATCGCAGATCCAACCAGGAATTCGGGGGCGGCCGATTCGCGGTAACCTTTCCTGATGCTGACAGCATAACGAAAAATGGCACCCGGTTGGGTGCCATTCATTCGACAAAAAACGACAAAATATTTTTGGTCAGATGGAATCGTTCAGGCTGACTTGCCCGGCTTCAGGATCACTTCCGGCGGTCGCTTGTCGGTCACGCTTTCCTTGTTGATAATGCAGCGGGCGACATCATTGCGAGACGGTATCTCGAACATGATATCCAGCATGATCTCTTCCAGGATTGCCCGCAAGCCGCGGGCGCCGGTATTGCGCTCCAGCGCCTGGCGGGCAATTTCCTGGACGGCATCCGGCTCGAAGGTCAACTCGACGCCGTCGTAATCGAATAGTTTCTTGTACTGTTTGAGCAGGGCGTTGCGCGGTTCCTGCAGGATGCGGATCAGCGTGTCCTGATTCAAGCCTTCCAGGGTGACGATCACGGGCACGCGGCCAATGAACTCCGGGATCAGGCCATACTTGAGCAGATCCTGCGGCATGATACGGGACAGCAGTTCACCGACATCCTTCTCTTTGCGGCTTTCGACAATGGCGCCGAAACCGATTGACTTCTGGCCGATCCGGTTCTGGATCATCTTGTCGAGGCCGTCGAAGGCGCCGCCGCAGATGAACAGGATATTGCTGGTATCTATCTGGATGAATTCCTGCTGGGGGTGCTTCCTGCCGCCCTGGGGCGGGACGTTGGAAACAGTGCCCTCCAGGATCTTCAGCAGGGCCTGCTGCACACCCTCGCCGCTGACATCCCGGGTGATGGAGGGGTTCTCCGACTTCCGGGATATCTTGTCGATCTCGTCAATGTAGATGATCCCCTTTTCCGCCCGGGCCACATCAAAGTCCGCCGCCTGGATCAGGCGCAGGAGGATGTTCTCCACATCCTCGCCCACATAGCCTGCCTCGGTGAGGGTGGTGGCGTCCGCAATTGCAAAGGGCACATTGAGGATCTTGGCCAGGGACTGGGCCAGCAGGGTCTTGCCCACGCCGGTGGGGCCCAGCAGAAGGATGTTGCTCTTGGAGAGCTCCACATCCCCCTCCGTACCAAAGTAAATGCGTTTGTAGTGGTTGTACACCGCCACGGAAAGGGCTTTTTTGGCGCTCTCCTGACCAACCACGTATTCATCAAGGAATTTTTTGATCTCCGCAGGACGGGGGATAGTGATCTCCACTTCTTCCCGCACCGGCTTGCGTTCCGCCACAGGCTCGCCGTCCAGGACAGCTTGGCACAGTTCGATACACTCGTTGCAGATACAGACCCCGGGGCCTGCGATCATCCGTTGTACGTTGTCCTGGGATTTCCCGCAGAACGAGCATCTGAGATGCTTCTTGTCATCGTTTGCCATCGTTTCGATCCTTTAACTTACAGATTTGGTTGGGCGGCCGGGATCACTCCCTGTGGGCAATAACTTTATCCACCAGGCCATAGGCACAGGCCTCTTCAGCGGTCATATAGTGATCGCGGTCGGTATCCTTTTCGATCTGCTCCAGGCTCTGGCCCGTCTGCTCCGCCATCAGCCTGTTCATCCGGCTGCGGATGCGGACGATGTGGTCGGCGTGAATCTTGATATCTGAGGCCTGGCCCTGGAGCCCGCCCAAAAGCGGCTGGTGAATGAGCACCTCGCTGTTGGGGAGCGCCAGGCGCTTGCCCTTGGCCCCGGAACAGAGGAGGAAGGAGCCCATGGACGCGGCCAAGCCGATGCAGATGGTGGAAACGTCGCATTTGATGTACTGCATGGTGTCGTAGAT
>JAEXPB010000213.1 GCA_023438965.1 Bacillota bacterium
AGGTAACCGAAGCGGAATTCCAGGCTGCGCGCCGGCAGGTGGATCTGGTCAGTTCGCAGTTCAGCCCGTCCTGCCGCATGAACAACACCGAGCAAGTGCGTCTTTTCGAGCCGGTCGGCATCATCAAGCGCTGGCTGCTGCAGCAGAAAACCGAAATCTTCCGGATGGAATCCCATATCATCCGCATCGGCGACGCGGTCCTGGCGACCAATCCCTTTGAGCTTTTCGTCGAATACGGGTTGCGGATCCGCGCCCGCTCGCAGGCCCGGTATACTTTCATCGCCCAGTTAAGCAACGGCGTCGGCGGGTATCTGCCCACTGACGCGGCCATCGCCGGCGGATCTTACAGCAGCAAGCCGGCTTCGACAAGTGTCGGTCCCCGCGAAGGCGATGCGTTGGTGGAAAAAACGCTGGATGCAATACGCGAACTGTGGCGCTAAGCGGCAGCCATTGGCCGGCTCCCGAACGCCGGTACCGGTCATGGCGAGCCGGATGGCCGGCCGCAGTTGTCCGACCGGCTATCTGTCCGTTATAATGAGGAGAGCCGGCGATTCAGCCGACGGGGGAGGAGGGTCAGAGCATTGGTCTACTCCATTATTCTCTTGTTGGCCTTCATCCTGGCCATCCTGATCCGCAATTTCCGCAATCGCTATACACTGCGGATCGCGGCCCTGTCGGCCGGCCTGATCCTGATCATCCTGTCTCACCTGTTCCTGATCTGCAAACGCGGCAATTATCCGGTGACCCACGGGCTGCTGGCACTGGATTATCAGCTTTATCTGATTTTGACCCGGATTGTGATGCCCTACCGGCAGATCTTCGTGCTTAACAATATCGGCATTGCCACTTGCAGCCTGATGATTCCGCTGATATCGCAAACCTACCTGGTCGCCGACCCCTCGGCGCAGATGGGCCGGAAAATCCGGTTCATCCTGCTAATCCTGGCCTATCCCGTTGCCTATCTGCTGTTTTATGATCCGGAGAACTGCTATAAGCTTTACATTCAGCTGTATACCGGACATTTCCGCCAGCTGCCGCAGCTGCTGACCGGCATCGATGCCTTGATGCAGGCCGGCCTGCTGGCCTGCCTTTTCTTGCCGGTCCTGCGTCTGTTCGTGTTCAGCCGGAAAACCCCTTCGATTTTTGTGCGTTCGCGGACCAACGTCGTCATCCTTTGCCTGCTGCTGTTGAACAGCTTGTTCATCATCATGTATTTTGGCCCGATCAAGCGAATCTATGCCCTGCAGCCCAATCTGACCGACCCGCTGCTGAAGCAGGCCTTCTCGATGGCGTATTTTGCTGCTTACAGCCGGGTGGTGCCCCTGGTCATGTTTGCCATCATTGTGGTGATGTTCCTGATGCTGGTACGCTATAATGCCATTGACACGGCCGATTGGTCACATGGCCTGCTGCGTCGGACCAAAACCTTCGAGAAACACAATCGCAGTCTGCGCGATATGCTGCATGCATATAAAAACACGTTTTTCACCCAGCGGATCCTCTACGCGAAACTGACCGAGCAATATGGCACACCGGAAGGCGAGGAAACATTACGCCGCCTGATCACCATCAATGATGAGAAAATGACCGAAGTTGCCAAAGCGCTGGACTCGATCCGGGAAATGCGCTTTAAAATCCAGATCTGCAGCGTTGTCGCCTGTATCCGGCAAGCCATCAACCAACTGCAGCCGCCGGCGCATGTCCGCATCGATTTCGACGCGGATGGTCAGGTACTGCAGACTTATTTCGAGGAGCGTTATCTGACCGAGGTTTTTGTCAACCTGCTGCAGAATGCGATCGACGCCATCGAGGCCGCCGGCCTGGCCAACGGTCAGATCCGGATCGAACTGCAGCGGGAACAGGAGCTGATCATTGTCCGGATCAGCGACAATGGCATCGGCATGAGTGCCCGGCAAAAGAAGCAAATATTCGATTTGTATTATTCGACCAAGCCATCCAGCCAAAGCTGGGGACTGGGACTGTCGTTTGTGCTGAATGTTGTCCGCTCCCAGTATGGCGTCATCCTGGTCCAGAGCGCGCCCGACCGTGGGACGACCTTCGAGCTGGTTTTGCGCAGCGCCAAAGCAAGTGAGGTGAATGCCCATGCCTAAGATCAAGGTGCTGATCGCTGATGATGTTGAGGATATCCGCATTTACTTTCATGATGTGCTCAGCAAGGAGCCGAATATCGATGTCGTCGGCCAGGCCAGCAGCGGCGCCGAGGCGATAGGCTTGGCCGCGACGCTGAAGCCGGACGTTATTCTGATGGACATTCAGATGGAAACCCATGACGCCGGGATCAAAGCCATTGAAAAAATAACCGACGAGCAGCCGGAGGTCAAGTGCATTGTCTTGACGATCCACAAGGAAGACGAGTATCTCTATCGGGCTTACGCGGCTGGCGCAATCGATTTCATCACCAAGACCGATTCGATTTCCTGCGTGGTGCGGTCTATCAACGATGTCTACAATAATTCCCTGCCGATGCGGCCGGAAATTGCCGATCGCTTGCGCCAGGAATTTTCCCGGATGAAAAAGCAGCAAAACAGCCTGATCTACACCATGCATCTGCTTTCCAAGCTCAGCAACTCGGAATTGGGCATCCTGCGGGCTATCTATTACGGCAAGTCCTATGACCAGATCGCCAAAGAGAAATACATTGAAATGAGCACAGTGAAAACCCAGATCCGCCGAATCCTCAAGAAATTCGAGCTGAACCGGATGAAAAATGTGGTGGCGCTGCTGCGTTCACTGCAGCTTTTCGAGGCTTACGATTTTCTGAACAAGGATTGAGAACCTCCCCCTGAGCAAAAGACGTACAGAATTGTCCACCTTAGCCGATCCCATAC